>WQSB01000095.1 GCA_009788085.1 Defluviitaleaceae bacterium | reverse complement strand
ACCAAACGAGGGTTGATGACATCGTTGGGCTCGCTTGCGAGACCAACACAGGCATCACCCGAGACGGTGCAATCATCCCACGACAAGCGTTAGAGCGAATATTCCCCGCTTCTGCCAACCCTAATTTATAGCCCGGTCACGGCACTGGTGTCCTATTCGGCAGATTCCTTTGCGGGGCGAAGATTAAGATGTTTTTTGCCAACAAGCAAAATTGTAAGCCCGATAAGGAAAATAAAAATAATCGAAAGAATCGAAACTGACGGTCTTCCGGTAATTGCAAGCACCGTGGCATACAGGAAGGGCCCGAGGATTGCGGCGAAGCGTCCGAAGATTTCGAAGAAGCCAAAGTATTCACCGGAATTTTCCGGGGGCACAAGCCGCCCGTAAACCGCGCGCGAGGTCGCCTGAATTCCGCCCTGAACAGTGCCTACCATAAAGGCCAAGGCCCAGAACATCACCATTCCCACGCCATAGCCGAACCAGTTTTCCTCTAATCCGAAGCCCATCACAAAACCAGTGACGCATATTAATAAGTAGACACATATCGCGGCGATAATCAAATTTATCGAATTAAATCTGTCTGCCAGCTTGCCGAATAAAATCGAAAACGGCATTGCCACAATTTGCGTAACAAAAAGCGCGCCGATAAGCCCCGTGTCACCAAGGCCAAGCTCCGCGCCGTAGGCCGTGGCCATGGTGATAACCGTGCCGACTCCGTCGATGTAAAAGAAATACGCCACGATGAACAGAAACATTCCCTTATTCTTGGTGATTTTTTTCGCCGTCGCCCAAATTGTCTTAAATGCGCCAGAAATCATGCCATTTTGTGGCACGTCCACGGGGTATTTATGATGTACGTTGCGAATCATGGGAACCGAAAAAATCGCCCACCACACCGCAGTCATAACAACGGAAATGCGCACGGCCAAGGTGTTGTCGATGTACATGGGGAACCAATCCGCCGTGCCGAACAGAATCAAAAAGATGCTGATTAAAAATGGAATCGTACTGCCGCCGATATATCCCATGGCAAAGCCCCACGCGCTGACCTTGTCCATGCGGTCTTTGGAAGTGACGTCTGGCAAATAACTGTCGTAAATAATATTCCCCGCCGACCACAGCATGTTTGCGAAAATATACCCGATAAGAAGCATCGGCCAGCTGCTTTGGGCGGCCACAAACAAGTGAAACAAAACACCAAAGGCAAGAAAGCTGACAAACAGCCGCTTCTTGAAGCCCTTGTAGGCAATCAGCGCACCGATTATAGGTGCGGAAATGCCCAAAACAAGCCGCGCCAACGCCGTGCCCCGCGCCCACCACATGCTGCCAAGGGTATCCTCGCCGCCAGCCATTCCCACAAAAAACACCGGGAACACCGCCGCCAGCATAATTGTTGCAAAGGCCGAGTTGGCCCAGTCGTACATAATCCAGCTTCGTTCTTCCTTGCTGAACTGTTTCATTTAAAATGCCCCTTTCGGAAATTTTCTTAGAAAATTATAACAGGATTTTGTCATTTTGACGATACAAGTTAAAACGGAGAATCATTTAACAGGGAGAGTGGAAAAATGACCAGAGTAGATTATATGCGACTGCTTGAGCTTAAATCTGATCCGGAAAAGGCCCGGCAGAAAGTTAAAGAGTGGAAGGCTAACGCCAAAAATGTCCTGGAGCAAAAAATGAACGGTACTTACGGCAATTCTGGCTACGATACCCCGGTCGTATACGAATCTTCCGCCTCGGCGGCACAGCAGCAATTACAAGGCTGGCTTCAGGGATTGGAGCAAGACCGGGAATTGGTAGAAAGAACCCGTCAAGCCTTTGGCCTTACCGACCGCGACAATGTGCAAGTTTTTGTTGTCCCGCGCGGACAAAACCGAATCCGGCCCGGCAGCGTAATAACGCGCCCCAATACGTCCCCTCGCTTGCAGGAGCTGCAACGCCTGATAAACAACACAAATGCCCGTATCCACGAGCTGGAAATTGGAACGCAGTCCGAAGAACTGACCGACGAAGAAAAATCCCGTATGAAAAACTCCCTGCGTAATACTATCACCCAAAACGAACGCGCCCTAAACCGCGAACGCGCCCGAATCGCAACCCTTCCGCGCTCCGGCTGGATTGTGGTTGAGCGGTAAATTCAGGGGTTCGGCCACTCCCTAAAAAACCTTTTCCCAAATTATCAGCGGAGTTTCCTGTTCAATTTGCCTTATATAGCGTTTTCAACGGAAACGTCTATACACCTTTTTTTGCGTAGGTGCTTATCCACCGACTTACCATATCTGTTGATGTTTCAAGGATTTTTGCTATTTCTTTGTTGTTTTTTCCTTAACCTAGCAGTTTAACTGCAGTAATTGACGAATTATTTAGTAATAATATAATCTTATTAAGCAGGGTGACTCTCATGCAATGTGGCTAAATTCAGCCACATTGCATATACTTAGAGTAAAGGGGATGTGTTTTGTGTCAAACCAATATAGTGCTTTGTGTGACAATCTGCTTCAACAGCTTCGCGAGGTGAATGTGCTAGAAAACGTCACGACGGCGATGAAGACGATTACGATAAATGGCTAAAAGGGATGCAGTATTTTCATGATTCAAACAAAAATTTATTTGAGGCGATGACATAATGACGAACGAACAGGCATTTGCCCAATTCTTAATACAGGCCTATACATTTTTCCTCGGCGCGTATTCTTTTGACATAAGTAGCTTTGATGTGGATATTGTTGTACTCAGCGACATAAGCAAGCGGCATTTCAAGGACGTGGAAAGGCTTAGGCAGTATCATAATATCCCTCGTGTGGATTCAAATAAGATAGCCGGGTATGCCACATATTGGATATCTCGCCTCAGGCCTATCAGTGTGACCAATCCTGAGATGTATAGAAGCCATTCGGAGTTTTTTGCCTATACATAAATGAAATATTCGCCGTATATATTGCTACAAGCCGTTTGATAGCTTCTAGCGAGATAAAGAACATTCGCATAAGCAAGGGGTTTCTGGACTCGTTTCTGTATTTACTGAAGTACAGGCAGACCTCTGGTGATAATTTGGCACTGATATACCATCTTATGATAAATATTGCATACAATAGCCTGCGTCCCCCTGCGGGTTATTTTATTTGGCTGGAGGTGGTGGGTGCAGCGAGGGGCATAGCCACCATAGCCTGCTCAATCCCCCCACCCATCGGCGCGTTGAGGTCGTCGGGCAAACAGCGTGTGCCCATGCAAGTTCGTGAAAATTTGAAATTTTAAGGGGTCGTTACAACTAGCTGTACGCAGGTTGTAACGAATGAGGGCGTTATAGACGCTTACGCTTGACAGGCTTGCCCGTATTGCCGGACTGAATAAAAAACAGGTCGCGTCTTATCATAAATTGCAAGGGCTGCTTTTAGCATATATTAGGGCAGCTGTAGGCAAATAGTAGGCAAAAATAAAATCAAGGCTCCCTAGATGTCTGGGGGGCCTTGATTTCACTATTGTACGAGAAAGGATTTGAACCCTCGACCTTCTGATCCGTAGTCAGACGCTCTATCCAGCTGAGCTACTCGTACTTGTGATTATTTTCGCGAGGGGAAGTATAGCATAGGTTGAATGGGATATGCAAGGGGAATTTTAGCAAAAGCACGGAAATTAATTTTCAGCCGCCATGGGGGAGTGGACGGTTTCGCTCGCTGCGCGGTTGCCCATGCTCCGCTGGTGTCCCGGGAAAGGACTGACTCCGCGCTTGTGGAGCGCGTCGTCTAGCCCTTTCAGCCGGGCCAATGCGCTACGCGGCAACGCGAATCAGCTTTGCTGAAAGCCGGCCACTCCCCCATGGCGGTTGAAAATTGATTTCCGTGTAGCAAAAGGGAGAGACTTTTTGGAAAAAACCTCTCCCTCTTAAAATTTTTTTAAGATTCATACTGCGCGAGCCGCATGTTTACACAGCGTTAATGGTAGCGGATATTGTCCCGTTTTCGGTTTTGCAATTAATCCGAACCGGGAACGGTTTATCATTTTGAAATTTGAAGTCAATGCCCCCGTAAGACGTTGCGGCTTCGTCACCGCGTTTGGCATACGCTACGGGCAGAGAGTGGTCATGCCGTTCGAGGATGGTCATGCCGGCATTAGCGGCCGCGTTGTACAAGGTTGTGGATACCTGGCAAACTCCGCCGCCAAAGCCCTTTTTCTTTACTCCGCGAAGGTAAATGGTGTCTTTTTTGTACCCGCGTTGCTTATTGGTTGGGCCAACGGTCTCGTTGTAGGAGAAAATCTCGCCGGGCCGGACGATATAGCCGTCGATAGCCGCCGCCGCCTTTGTGATATTGGTGGCGCGGTTTTTAGCCTTTACGTCGAATTTTGTTTCGTGAGTGGCAAGCACCTGAGATGCTTGTGTCGCCTGCGGGGTTGGCATAGGAATTGATACTTCTTGCCTCCGCGGGCTTCTTCTTGGCGATGGCGCGGGCGAAGGTAATGGCGCGGGCGTCGCGGGCGTTGATGAACGCCTCGGAACAACGTCAGCTGTGTCGCTGATTTCAGTCGGGAGCGGCAGAGTCTCAATGGGCTTGGGCTGATAGCTTGAACAGCCGGCAAATATTATAAGCGCGGCGGCAGCAAGCATATAAACGAAAAGGATTTTTTTTGGAGTCATGCTGGTCATCCCTTTATATAAAAAATAGCATACCCTAAATTCACAGGATATGCTTTTATTATGTTTTCGGCGGAAAATATTATGCCGTAAAATTATGTCTTTTTGTTGCCCAAAAACAAGGATGCCGCCGTGCCGCAGGCAAACGCGACGAATGTAAACAAAATAAGCATGGGTGTGACGCCGTCGTATCGTTGATAGGCTCCCACATCGTTAAAGAGAATAAAAACCGTACCAAAAACCATTCCGACAATGGCAAAATATGTTTTGCTGTAAAATTTTTCAAGCAGCATGGCAATTAGCCTGGACGCGAGTAAAACGCCCACAACCATGCCCAGGCCCAGCGGCGCGGCCACCATTAGAATCGGGCTTAGTAATTCGAATTCAAACGGTGTCATGAGATATTCCCGAATAAGGGAAATGGTGTGCATAACCAGTGGAAACAGGCCAAATAAAATCAGAACCATCGCACCGCTTACGCCGGGAACAATCATGGCGGCGGCGGCAAAGACTCCTCCGATAAACACAAGAACCGCAAAGCCGATGTTAAATTCCGCCGCCATATATGGCTCGGGCGTGGGAGTCAGCAGCTCCAGCAAAATTATGGTAATACCGGCAATTGCGGCGATTACATACAAATGCGGCTTTTTCCCATCCTTGGAAATAGCCTCGTTATGCAAAAACGGTAAGCTTCCGGCGATGAGCCCGGCGATGAGCCCGCTTGTTTGCAGCGGAAACCGCACCAACAAATTATTGACGATATCGCCCATAGCGACTATCCCTGCTGCCATGCCCAGCCCAAAAGGTATTAAGAATTGTAAAGATTTTTTGGTGTCTGTGAACAAATGATTAATTGCAAAAAGCAGCTTATCATATATCTGAAAAATAACCGCCATGGTCGCGCCGCTTACGCCCGGCATTACGTTTGCGGCACCCATAACCAGACCCTTGATGCTCAGCAAAAGAAATCTCATAAGATAGTCACTCTCTCTATTGTGTCCTACTATTTATATTCATGCTGGAAATAATTATAACAAAATTTCCAGTTAATAGTATTGACAATTAATTAATACTTTGTTAATATTTACGCAATATTTCCCACAGCTACATATTCAAAGGGGGACCTATCATGCGTAAACTACAAAAATTAATCTTGGGCGCAGCTCTGGCTCTGGGGCTTTCCGTAGGAATTTCCGTCGTGACATATGCCGGTACATATGCGGTGGTTACAGGCTCGGTGGTAAATGTTCGTGCCTATGGCGAAATCAGCGATGAAAACCGACTCTTTCAGGTTTCAAGAGGGGAAACGATAGAGATTCACGGCATATGCGGAGATTTCTTCCGGGCCACAATAGCGGGTACAAGCAATGTATACATATCACGCGAATTTGTGCGCATCCGCGAAACACGTGGCACCGTGGGTGTATCCACCGCTTTGGTCTACAACAAGCCCATCCAAATGGGAGGCACACCAAAGGTCATGCTAAACGAGGGCGACACCGTCACGGTAACGTCTACATTTGAAAATTGGTATGGCATCAGAATTAATAACGTCACGGCTTTTGTAGAAGCGGCTTATGTTTCAATCCCGTACTTTGTCTACAATTTGCCCACCGCCAGAATTGGAAGCACCCTTGCCGACGAAATCGTAGCCACCGCCAAAACCTACCTCGGCGCGAGGTATCTTTGGGGCGGCACAACCCCCAACGGCTTCGACTGCTCCGGATTTATGGTCTATCTCTTCAGCCCTCATGGAATCACCCTAAACCGCCACTCCGCCGACATGGCTCGCAATGGCGTGTATGTCCCACGGAGCGAACTCATGCCCGCTGACCTTGTCTTCTTCAACAATGGCAGCGGCCGAATCTCTCATGTCGGCATGTATATCGGCGACGGATATTTTATTCACTCATCCTCCGCCCGCACCGGCGTGATTATCAGCAGCATGTATAGCAATTTCAACGCCAGGGGTTTCGTCACCGCCCGAAGGGTGCTGCCGGAGTAAAATACGCTCAATTTCAAATTTAAAACTCCGTATATCTGATATCAGGTATACGGAGTTTTTTTGCGATTATTCACACAGTCACCTTGCCGCTCCCACCGGAATAGGATAATAAATGACATATAAAACGGAATGGGTGGACTATGAGCGGGATAGGCGGGATAGTGGGGTGTGACAAAAAAGGGCGGAACGCATTGGCGGCGGCGCAGATATGCGATGGAATGCTTACCGCGCTTAAAGGGCGTGGGGCGGATGTGCACGGTACTTATATTTCGGAGGATGTGTGCCTGATTCACACATGTCACAGCGACGAGGGGAAGCAGCCCTTACGAGCGGCAGTCGGCAATAAGGCGTTTGTGCTGGTATTCGACGGGGAACTGTATAATAAGGAAGAGATACTAAAGGAGCTCCTGGCCAAGGGTTCTCGTTTTCCGGAAACCAGCGACGCGACGATAGTGCTTCACGCCTATGCGACATGGGGACAAAGCTGTGTTGAGCGTATGAACGGCGTATTTGCTTTCGCGCTGTGGGATGGAAGCCAATTGTTTCTGGCACGAGACCGCCTTGGGCTTAGGCCGCTGTTTTATTCCATGGGTACGTACGGAATGGTATTTGCCTCGTCGATTAAAACTATATTAGCGCACCCTAATATACACCCTGTAATAAACGCCGACGGCGCGGCAGAAATTATTCTGCTGGGGCCGGGGCGCACTCCCGGAAGCGGGATTTTTAAGCAAATTTCAGAAATAAATCCCGGCGAACACGCGACCTATATCCCCGGCCACGGAGTAACCAAGACAGCCTACTGGCGGCTAAAGGCCAAGACCCACCGGGAGAATTTCAAGGACACAACCGCCGTCATCCGCGAGTTATTGTCAGACTCTGTAAAAAGGCAATTTCCCGGTGCTACAAAAAGAGCATCCATTTTGCTATCCGGCGGACTGGACTCCAGTGCTATAGCCGCGTTGGCCAAGGCAAAGGAAAGTTTTTCGGTTGACTATATAGGAAACGACAAGTATTTCGCGCCAACCGACTTCCAGCCGGAGGACGACGGTGCGTACATCAAGCGCGTGGTCAGCCACTTGGGACTTCGCCATAAACAAATTATCCTAGGCAGCGACGAACTGGCCGACGCGCTTTCCGATGCAATGGACGCCCGCGGATTGCCCGGAATGGCCGACATAGACTCCTCTTTGCTGCTGTTTCTGCGTCGTGTACGCGAAGAAACCCCAATCGCAATATCCGGTGAGGGCGCGGATGAAATTTTGGGCGGATACAGGTGGTATCAAGACGAGGAGCTGCTGAAACAAAACAGCTTTCCTTGGTCGCAATCGGCTGAAAACCGCGCAAAATTTCTGTTGCCTGAGCTTTTGGAAAAAATACAAAGCCCGAAAGAATATGCATATGCACGTTATGAAAGGACAATTAAGGAGGCGGAAACACTATATGACGACGAGCCAATCGAGGGCAAGATAAGACAAATGTACATGCTGAATTTAAAATGGTTTTTGCAATGCTTGGCCGCCCGCAACGATACCATGGCCGCAGCGGCCGGAATGTCCGTGCGCGCGCCGTTTTTGGATTACCGTTTGGTGGAATATCTTTATAATGTACCCTGGAGCTTCAAAAATCACGAAAACAGGGAAAAGGGAATTCTCCGTGAGGCGTTAAAAGGAATTTTACCTGACGCGGTTTTATTCCGCAAAAAAAGCCCGTTTCCCAAAACCCATAATCCGGGTTATCTCGCCCGGGTGAGGGATATGCTAAAAGCGGTGTTAAACGACGATTCATCCCCAATATTTTCCCTCGTCCCGAAGGAAATGCTAAAAGCCCTTGCCGACGGAGAATCATCCACAAATTGGTACGGCCAACTGATGGCACACCCACAGACAATTGCCTATTTTTTACAAATAAATATGTGGATGAAAAATTACGCAGTTACTATCGAAAATTAAGTGATTATTAACCGATTTGGCCTTGCGAACTATGGCGATTGTGGTAGAATACCAAGACAATTTCAATTTTAACAGCTGGAGGTTCAGCCTATGATAGATTTTAAGGAAGAAATTAGCAAGTACAAGCCCATACGCCCCGTGGACGATGTAGAGACGGCAGTTAGGGATGAAGTAATGGATATAATGGATTTGTTGCAATATATATCCGGTAAAACCAGCGACAAGGGTATATAGCCATGAAATGCCCAAACTGTCAAAGGAATTACGTGCCCGGAAAGAAATGCCCTCACTGTAATGTGGACATAGTCCTGTACATGGGGATAACCCGCCTGTCTAATAAATTATTCAACCAAGGCCTCGAGCGGCTGAAGGTAGCGGACTTTTACCACGGAATAGAATTTTTATCCAAAAGTGTAGCAATCAACAAAAACAATGTGCCCGCGCGGAATTTGCTTGGTCTTGCCCTGTTTGAAACGGGGCATGTCGGCGATGCCTTAAAGCATTGGGTAATCAGCACGTCTTTGCTTAAAACCGACAATCCCGCGTCAAGATATATAGACAAAGCCCATAAAAATCCCCGCTCCCTTGAAAAGATGAACGACGCCGTAGGGATGTTTAACCAAGCGTTGGGGCACATCAAGCAAAAAAGCGACGATTTGGCAATCATCCAGCTTAAGAAAGCGGTTGACACCAACCCGCGCTTTATTGATGCGTTTAATTTACTGACTCTATGCTTCCTTATCCAAAACGACAAGGAGCGCGCGTCGGCCGCCTCCGAGCGGGTGCTTGCCCTTGATTCTCTCAACCCCATCGCCTTGAATTACTACAATATATTGCATCCCAACAAGGCCAGACCTTTAAAGCCCCATTCCCGGCCCGGCCAAGGCAGGTCTCTAAGCGAGTCTGGACCATATAAAACCATAAATCTGGAAGAAAAAAAACCGAAAAATTTCCATATAGCTGAGATTCTCTTCTTTATAATAGGCGCGGCATGTGCAGCGGCCCTTTTGTATTTTCTGTTCATCCCGGCTGTCCAGCGCGAGCACGACAGCCAAATGCAGGTCGTCAGAAATCAGTTGGAACACGCTATAAACCGCAACCAAGCCGATATCGAAACCTTCACCGAACAAGCAGAAGAGCTTCGAGAGCAAATCGCGCTTTACGAGTCGGAAATCCAAAGCATGAACAACACAATTGACCTGCAAGACCGGGAAATCCGCGTTCATCATGCGTTCCGATTCTACCTGGATGACCAGCTGCGCCGTGCCGTTGATACCATAGACGGCCTGGACACAACAGGTTTTGCCGGCAATCTGATTGAGCGCATCGACGAAATCCGCGCAGGGGCATATCCCCGACTAGGCGCGGAATATTACACCGAAGGGCGGGCCGCCTTTAACGCCGACGACCATGCACTGGCACTGATATACCTGCAAGACGCCCACTATTTCCTGGACGATGAGGCCACCCAATGGAACGAGATTTTATTCATGCTGGCTTCGATTTTCTATAGCATGGGCGGAGACCGCCTTGCAGAAGCGGAAGAGTTCTTGCTTGACCTTCAATACCGCGTGCCCAACTTCCGCGCCACCGCTATAAGAAATATGCTTGAAAGCATAGAAGCGCAAAGTTAAAAGCAGACTTTACCCCCAACATGCCGTACATTAAGTCAAAGGAGGTAATCTTTATGGAGAAAAAATCTATATTTGGGCTAGATGAAAGGTCTGTCGCCGCACTAAGTTATCTATTTGGCCCATTTTCCGGCATCGTTGTGTTAATCATGGAGCGCGAAAACAAATTTGTGCGCTTTCATGCCCTTCAATCGACCCTTTGGTTCTTAATGCTGTGGGTTGTTTGGTGGGTGCTCAGCGTCGCTGTCGGGCTTTTCAGCGGATTGTTCATTATCGGAGTGTTGTTTGGCGTTTTCAGGGCATTTATATCCGCCATCTTCTGGTTTTTGAACATCGCCAGCACAATCCTTCTGATTTACAAGGCCTATACAGGAACGGCATTCAAAATCCCCATCATTGGTAATGTGGCTTGGGGACAAATAAATAAATAGCAGACAAGACCAATTTGAAGGATGTTTGCTATATAAAACAAAAATCCGAACCCTTCGCCAATGAGTTTTACCTTTGGCGCATGGTTCGGGTTTTTTTGACGATACAAAAACGTCTCTATCCGTTGTGCGTCGTACACCAATCTGGTATTGTAGTAATCACACAAATGAGGGGTACGCAAAAGACATCATGTAGGGGATATGTATGCGCTTATATCAAATCGACTCTTTTACAGATGAATTTTTTTCCGGCAATCCGGCGGCGGTGTGCTTGCTGGACGAGGCTTGGCTTCCAGAAAAGCTTATGCAAAACATAGCCACGGAAAACAATTTGTCGGAAACCGCCTTTGTTTTGCGGGCGGGTGATAAATTGGCCATACGCTGGTTTACGCCTGTGGCCGAGGTAAAGCTTTGTGGTCACGCGACCTTGGCTGCGGCCCACGCCTTGTTTGCCCACGAAAAAGTACAGGCGAAGGAGTTGGTATTCGAAACCCAACAGCGGGGGGCGATTAGGGTATCCCGCGAAAACGAGCTGCTGGTTCTGGACTTCCCTCGGGATGGTGTTTATAAAATTGAATTTACAGACGCCATGGATTGTTTTCAGTTTAAGCCGAAGGAGGCTTGGCGCGGCACGGAGGAATACTTGCTTGTATTCGAGGACGAGGCGCAGGTACAAGATGCCGTATGCGATTTGGAAAAGGCGGCACGGATTGACTTGTGCGGATTGATTATCACGGCGTCCTCCTCCCGGCCGGGGATTGATTTTGTGTCCCGCTATTTTTCTCCCAAATTTGGAATCAACGAAGACCCTGTTACGGGTTCTGCCCATA
>WQSB01000094.1 GCA_009788085.1 Defluviitaleaceae bacterium | reverse complement strand
TTTAAAAAGCCGTTTTCATCCACAAGGGGAAGCTTTTCGACCTTGTGGCGGGTCAGAAGCTGCTTGGCTTCTTCCAGCGTTGTGCCAACAGGCGCAGTGATGAGATTATCCTTGGTCATGACCTCGTAGATTTTTTTACTGTAATCCGTTTCAAAGCGCAGGTCGCGATTGGTGATTATGCCCACCAGCTTGTCATGCTCGATTATGGGTACGCCGGAAATCCGATACTTGCCCATCAGCTTGTCGGCCTCGTAGACATAGTGATTTGGCGACAAGTGGAAGGGGTCGGTTATTACACCGTGCTCGCTGCGTTTAACGCGGTCAACCTCGCTGGCCTGGGTGGCGATTGGCATGTGCCGGTGAATGATACCCAAGCCGCCGCACCGGGCAATGGCAATGGCCATTTGGCTCTCGGTTACGGTGTCCATTCCCGCGGACAGGAAGGGAATTTTCAGCATAATACCCTGGGAAAGCTGCACCGATGTGTCCACATGGGCGGGTTGAATGTCCGAAAAGGCCGGTTCGATAAGAACATCGTCGAAGGTCAGTCCTTTTTTTATTAATTTATCCATGAAAGCCTCCTTCTAGGATACCAGAACTACGCCAGGACGCAGAAAAAGCTTGCGCCGATTTATACTACCTGCGATGGCTTTTAGCATTTTCTCGTTTGGTTCGATGATTAGTTTTGTCTTTTTTCCCTTGTAACTCAACAGGCACATATAGGTGTCGGGCCCCGGGACTCCGCTGGAATAATCGCGGGTCTCTTGTACCGTTCCGAATGCCGCCGCGTGGTTTTTGTCGTCGATATGGGCCATTATCTCAAAATCGTTTACCTTGGCAGTCAGAAGCCGTTTGCGCCGGGATTTATTGTAAATTGTGTCAATATCCAGTTCACCGTTTGTGAATACATATTCATACTCCACATTAAGATAGCTCATAATAAAAATCGCGCCAAACAACGCCGCCGCCGTTATGATTATGGACAGGGACTGAAGTATCATTGACGAAATAAAAAAAATTAAAATTACTATAACTATCAGGCACACGCGAATGGCGGCGTCTTTGACAGTGGCCTTGCGCTTTACGATTTGCTCTTTGAAAACGTCGCCCATAAAAGCTACCTCCTATACATAGGTGACTTTGCTTAAATCAAGCTCATGGGGGGCTCTGGCATTTTTCACTTTGCCCACGCACACCGACATTCCAAAAACAAAACCTTCCGGAAATTTCAGCCGTTTTTTGAATTCCGCGCCATTTTCGCCACCCAGCGGAATGCGGGCCATGCCACAAATTACACTGCCAAGCCCCATGGAATGTGCCGCCAACGCGATATTCTGGCTGACGATTCCGCAGTCGAGATTTGCCCATTCGGAACCGTCGCTTGCGATAAAAATAATACATGGCGCATTGTAAAAGGCCCTTCCGCCGCGCTCTTGCAGAAACTTAATCCAAGTCTCGTCCTTGCTTAAGAAGTCAACTATTTCGCTGTCCAGCTCCTCCAACAGGGCCTTGTCCGTAACAACTATTATATGCCATGGCTGTAAATTCTTCGCGCTGGGCGCGGCCAGTGCCGCCGCTGCCAATGTGTCCAGCTGCTCCTTACTCAATGGCTCGGGAGAAAAATCCCGGCAGGAATACCGCTCCGATATCGCTTTTATTACTTCATTCATACAATACACCTTCCTTAGAAATAATCATACTCATTGTATACGCGAAGGGGTGTTTACGCAAGCTATATAAAAGTAGGTGAGATTTTTTGAAACTCTGCGGAAAAAAATATCTGATAACGGGTGCGTCATCGGGGCTTGGGCTGGCTATTGTCAAACAGCTTTCGCATATAAAAGGAACAAAAATAACCGCCGTGGCCCGAAATATCAAGCCCCTTGAAAAAATGCAAGAGGTGTTTTCGCTGTCCCTTGATGTGGCAAAGCCTGAAAACATTGAACAAATGATAAATTCCGCCATGAACCATATGGGCGGAATCGACTGCATAATTGCCTGCGCGGGTTTCGGTTATTACGAACGCTTTGAAAATCAAGACTATGGACACATAGAACGAATCTTCCAAACCAATGTACTGTCCCCGCTTTACACCTTGGAATACTTTCTGGCAAAAACCAGTAGCAAAATTGCCTTTGTATCCATCTCATCAATGCTGGGCAAATTCGGCTTGCCCGGAATGGCCCTTTATTCCGCAACAAAATACGCCCTCGACGGCTTCCAAAACAGCTATCTCCACGAAAAACCAAAACGTCTGCACTATATGACCGTCTACCCCATAGGGCTGAAAACCTCTTTCTGGGAACGAATCGCAACCGACATCCCTCTGCCGCGCCCCCTGCAAACAGCCAACACCGCTGCAATTGCAATCCTCATGGGCTTACGGCAGAACAAACAAACCGTATATACTTCCCCACCCTCAAAACTGGCATTGCTGGCCAACAACCTGCTTCCCATATTCGTCCCCGCATATCAATACATCAACAAATTGCGATTCAATAGATGGGAAGAAAGGCGAAAATACGCGGAGATGTTGGGGGCCGGAGTGGGTTGCTCACCATGCGTAGCGGACGTCTCGGCTGATTCGTTGGGCGAAAACGACTTTTGCTGAATGCTACCGCATTCGCCAAAGCTCGTTTTCACAACCAACGAAATGCGCCGGACTGCTACGCATCACGCTCTCAACTCACTCCGGCCCCCAACTAGCCCAACGTCTTTGCTCTACTCTCGCATTCACTTCTGATGAGCTTTCAACATCCGCATTATTTTAGTAGCTCATCATAGGTGGATTGCAAGGCATCACGGATTCCTTTGAGCTGAGACGCTTGAATGTGTTGTAACCCTCGCTCTATTTTTACAAGGGTTTCTCTGGTCATCGTTATACCCAAGAGTTGCAGTATTCTTACGAGTTCCGTTTGGCCGACACCTCTTTCTTTGCGAATGCGACAAATATTGGCTCCGATGTTTATGATTTCATCTTGTTTGATTTTTTGTTCTTGCATATCGACCATCATCTCTTCAGGACTAAAAACAGTCCTTTTTTATTGATACTAAAGAGATGCCGTGATACAATGGGACTAATATTAGTCCAGTTTGTGCCTGACAAAATTCTGAACCATAAACAGCAAAAAATTATCATAATATGTACAGGAAAGGAGGAGGCAAGGAAAGGCACACGCATGGAAGAAACTTGCAAATCATCAAAAACTATTTCAGTTCAACAAAAAATTAGAGGAGGAAAATGAAAATGGAAAAAGGTAATACTTATGGCGGTACATTTTGCAGTCCTGATGAACACCAAATAACTACCATCGGTACAGGCTACATAGCCAACTTTTTAACGAGTATAGCAAGCGGAACTGGTGTGGTAGTTGAACAGGCCGGAGCAACTCTAACGAACAAGCGTATTTATTTTTCCGGAAATGCGTTTTCGTTTAACGACAAAGGTCAACTCACATCCACCAAAGAGCAAAAAATCGTCAATGTGCGTGATGTTACAGGTGTAGGCTACAAGCTATTCAGTCCGATTCAATACGTTATATGGGCTGTAACAGTCTTAGTTTTAGGAATTATGGGAATGGCTTTAACGATGGAGGAGGTATGGTATGGAGGAGGATGGGGGATGCCAGCTACCACCTCTCAGCAAGTTAGCACTATAGGCGGTTGGAGCATAGGACTGGGCATAGCCTTCGCAGCAGTGTTCATTGTTATGTTTTACATTTATCGTAAAACATTGTTGTCAATTGAATATGCTGGCGGAAATATTGCGTTTGATGCAAAATTGCTTCAATCGGGTGAACAGGATACATTTATCCGCAATATTCATCTTGCAAAAGATAAATTGTATAGCATGGCGGCGGTTGAACAGGGCTTTGTTAGCGATGAAGAACATACGGAGACAACCTAAGTGAGCAACAAGCAGGTCACATTATCGGGTGATTGCATAACAATCCATGGTGAACATTACACCGTTTCCAATGGGTTTGTCACAAAAGCATACGGAGAAGTCAATCTGCGATACAGAGATTTGCTTGCAGTTGAATTCGTAAAGCACCGTTCCAAGAAAATGCTGTATGCAATGATGTTACCCGGGGGAATTTTGGTATTCTCACTGAATATGGATAATATTTTGCTGGTGCCGATATTAGCCGTTCTTACCATAATAGTGTGCATCATGGGGATAGCTTATGTTTTTTCTTCGCGACAATATGTAGAGTTTACCACTATGCGCGGCACGTACCGCATTCTCGTGACGAGTGGGAATTCTGAAATGGAAAGAACGGTTATAAATTTACAAAAACGTATGTGAAGAGCCTATTACAGACCATCAGCTTTCATATGTGCAGCTTCCTAATTTCATTATTATGTAGATGCGAGGGCGGTAGGGGGGGACGATGTTCTAGTTGGGAGTCCGGAATGAGTTGCGAGCATGATGCGTAGCAGTCCGGTGCATTTCGTTGGTTGTGAAAACGAGCTTTGGCGAATGCGATAGCACTCAGCAAAAGCCGTTTTCGCCCGACGAATCAGCCGAGACGCCCGCTATGCATAACGAGCAACTCATTCCGGACTCCCCACTAGAACATCGTACCCCCCTACCGCCCCCCGTATTCACTCCTCATGCTTCACAATCCCCGACTTTCGCCATTTTCCCCATCGGTAGGCAATGACACNCAGCAGCGCGTTTCCTGTCCATCCCGCCAGAAGGGAATAGAACAGCGCGTCGGGAATGCCCATCAGATACACGAAAAGATAAGCTGTGGGTACGCGAATCAAAATCGTATTGGCAAAAGCGGCCCACATGGGGGTCATGGCGTCGCCGGCCCCGCGAATCACGCCCCACAGCACCGAATGCACGGCAAATATTATATATCCGACGGCTAGAATTCTAAGCATACGAATGCTCATTTCAATTACCTCGGGGGTGGAGGAGAACACGCCGGCTATGGGGCGGCCAAACAGCAGCATTATTCCCACCAGCACAGTACAGGTCGTCACGGCTATTATGGTGCATTGCTTCACGCCCTGCCCCACGCGCTCGATTTTGCCCGCGCCTATATTTTGGCCGACAAAAACAGTAATTGCGTTGCCAAAAGAGAAATTTGGCATCATAACAAAACCGTCGATGCGCATTACGATGATATTTACGGCCAAGAATTCGTATCCAAAGCTGTTTGCGAGAGGCTGAATCACCATGAACCCCAGCGCGAAAATGGCCTGACTCGCGCCGGTGGGCACGCCCAGCCGCAAAACCTTGGATATGTAAAGCTTATTGGGCTTCATGTATTTCCAGCCCATATCGAAAACGTCGCGCATTTTTAGCAAACGGCGCAGACAAAGAAGACTGGTCAGTCCTTGAGCGAAAACGGTTCCGATGGCCGCGCCCCACACGCCAAAGCCAAGGCCGGGAATAAGAATCAAATTGAGAATGACATTTAAGACGCTTGTTATTGCCAAGTACAAAAGCGGCGAAAAGGCATCGCCAAGGCCGCGTAAAATTCCCGATAGGATATTAAAGTACGCCATACCCAAAACGCCCCACAGCAGAACATTCATATATAGGACACTGTCGTCCAAAATTTCCGCAGGAGTGTCGAGGAGGATTAACAGCGGGCGCGTGCCAAGGGGTGCGAAAATCATCATGACGATGCCCAAAATCGTTGTGACGGTAAGAGACGCGCCTACGGTGTAGGACAATTCATCCCGTTTTTTCGCACCAAAATACTGAGAAACCATTACCCCCGCGCCCATGGCAATGCCCATCATTAAAACCATAATCAAAAAGAAAATGGGCATGGAGCTGCCCACGGCGGCCAGCGCGTAGTCGCCCACGAATCGCCCCAGAATAATCGCGTCCGCCGTGGAGTACATTTGCTGAAACACATTGCCGATTAAAAGAGGCACCGTGAACAGCAAAAGCTTCTTCCACGGTGTCCCCTCGGTCATGTCTATGTTGGATAGCAAATTTTTAAAGTTTTGCACTTTTTCCTTCACTATAAAACTTCCTTTATTTAAAACCCTGTTACTTTTTGAGAACCTTGGCCGCCCATCGTGCCATTTTGCCTAAAACTTCATCTTCGCTGTCGGTTAAGGCTTCAACCAATGGCCGCAGGTCTTTTCTGCCTGTGTTGGCGGCGGCTAATGCGGCCAGTGCTTTAACGCCGCTTGCTTCAAGATTTACATATTTTGCAACATCACTGACAGTCGGGCTGGTCAGTAGCTTTTCCAATTTCATGGAGTCTATCAAATCCCCAGAGGGCGGCGTCCGTTTAAGTTTCGCGTTCTTTGGACAACTGCGCTGGCAGGTCTCGCAACCATATACGCGCCGCCCCATTTTTGGATAATCCTCTTCCGGCAACGTGCCTAGATTGCCCATATAATGACGGAGGCATCTTAGTGTATTTACGCCGTTTTCTGAAATCGCGCCGGTTGGACATGCCTCTATGCAGATTCCGCAATTGCCACAGCCCGGAGATAAATCAAACTCCGGCCCTCGTGCATCTTGTGGTGGCGCGGCGCGAACCAGCAAAGCCGCGATATCTATAAAACTGCCGTAATCCGGCGCAATCATTGGCCCAAATAAGCCATGCACGCCAAGCCCGGCGCGAATTGCCGCCGCCCGTGCGGGAAGCATCGCGTCCGCTTGCACTTCATAACCCATGGCAGAAATGGCCTCTATCCATGCGGAGCGGCGATTTCTGTTCCCCTGTATAGACACATAATGGGCCGCCATTTCGCCACAATCCTCGGGCCAGTCCTCAACCGGCGGGACAGGCGAGATACCAACCCAAATTGTAATCTCCTCAAGAGACCAACCGGATACTTTTGCCGGGTCATGCATATTGGCCAGCCTTTCCAAATGAGTACCCTTTATACGACTAAGCCATATGTCAAAGGGATGCCCTGTCACGGTCAGTGCATCAATATAACCAAGTTTAAGTGCCGCATCACGAATTTTCATACTATACCTCCAATTGGTATACTATTAAGTGGCTTGAGGAACAAGCCTACTAAAACACACATGGCTGTCGGCTCATTTACGGCATAAATAAGGCGGTTTGCCGTGCAGAAAGGAGTCAAAAATAGAGGATGCTCAATCGGGCATCCTTTATTTTGGCCAATCATCCATCAACAAACCGCCTATATCAATAAAATGCTTTGTGTTGTGTGTCACAAGAGTATATCCGTTTTCCAGGCAACACGCGGCAATAAGAATATCCGCATCTCCAACGGTTTTACCCATTTTGCGAAGCGACGCCCAAATAGAGGCTGCTCGTTTCCATAAGGCAGTATCAGCCTCCACAACAGGGCAATTTACGCGCAGTTTGTTATAGACGGCTTCTTTGCACGGCGTTGGTTTGTGGCAGAAACCGCGCAACACTTCATAATCAACAACAGACGGTATTATTATGCCGCTTCCATTAAGAACTGCTTTGTCAAACTGCTTAACCACCGATGGCTCTCGACTTAGAAAATCAATGATTATATTCGAATCTAACGCATAAACCATAACAGTTTACTCCTCATCAGAAAAAACAAGTGGCTCTCGCTCGAAATCCATGCGAGGAAAATCTTCCATGTGTAGTTTTTCATCGCCGGATTCTTCCAGTAGTTTGTGCAGTTCGCCCAGCCAATTCGGTGCGGTTGCCAGTGGGATGTTTTGTACCGGTTCATTGAATATAGTGATATATACTTTGCGTCTTTCCGGTATACGTAATGGCTTACCAGCAGTATAGAAATTACCGCTTTCAAAATAACCTTCATATGCTTGTGCTTGCATTTGTTTCGCTCCTTTCAAATTTGGAAGATACCAAGTTGCGCACCTATACACCGGCAGAGCCGATGCCGTGCGCCCTGCCGGGGGCTTCGTTCCTGTCGGCACGAAAATAATTTTGAAGTTGGATTACCCTGTAAGACCGGTGGCTTGACGTTCCATGTTCTCAATCACAACATCATGTATCTCGCCTAACGAGGCACAGTATTCAAGCACCTGCCATGGCTCATTTGTGTGATAATGTATCTTTAATAAAGACTCATCTCCCACCACAAGCAAGCTGTCTCCAATAATTTTCGTAGATATATATTCAAAAGCAGTATCTTCGCACAAATTTTCCCCTTCGATGAGTAACTGTACGTCATACTTAAATTCAATCATATTTCCATTTACCCCTTTCATAAAAGTGATGCTCGCTTAATTGCTACAATTATATTATAAGCATGGGGATAACGACTGTCAAAACACTTGCTTTCACAAGCCCCTTGACGACCCTCCAACCAAATTCATTTCACATACTTCTTTTAAAATCGCTTCTTCAATTTCGTCCTCGGGTACGCGGCGTAGGGTTTCCCCCTTGCGGAAAAGAACCGCGCTTCCGCGCCCTCCGGCTATTCCGATGTCGGCCTCGCGAGCCTCGCCGGGGCCGTTTACGGCGCAACCCATTACGGCGATGGTCAGGGGTGTGGTGATATGCGCCAGTTGAATTTCCAGCCGGGTTGCCAGCCCCGCCACATCGATATCGCAACGGCCACAGGTTGGACAGGCGATAACTCTTACACCGAAGTGACGCAGTCCCATGGCGGATAGAATTTCCTTTGCGGCGCGGATTTCCTCCACGGGGTCGCCGGAAAGGGAGACGCGCAAAGTGTCGCCAAGGCCAAGGCTGAGAAGCGCGCCCAGCCCCGCCGCCGAGCGGATTGCCCCGGCATAGGGCGTCCCGGCTTCGGTGAGGCCGATATGTAGCGGATAGGGCAAGCGTTCTGCCAGAATTTTATGGGAATCCAGCATCAAAGTAACATCGCTGGCCTTCACCGACACCACGATGTTTTTAAAGCCGTATTTCTCCAACTGGGCGACATTCAACAACGCGCTTTCGGCCAAACCTTGGGCCGTTATGCCGCCGTATTTTGCCAAAATTTCCTTTTCCAGCGAGCCGCCGTTGACCCCCACCCGAATGGGAATCTCTGCGGCTTTTGCGGCTTCGGCCACAGCGCATACACGATTTCCGCCGCCGATGTTGCCGGGGTTGATTCGAAGCTTGTCCACCCCGTTTTCTACGGAAAGCAAAGCCAGCCGATAGTCAAAGTGAATATCCGCCACCAATGGAATCGAAATTTCCTTTTTGATGCGACTGATGGCCTCGGCGGCCTCAATGTCGGGCACGGCCACACGCACAATTTCGCAACCAGCTTCCGTCAGCGCGTGAATTTGCGCCACGGTTGCTTTTACGTCCCGGGTGTCCGTGTTCGTCATGGACTGAATAACGACGGGGTTTCCGCCGCCAACAGAAACCCCGCCTATGTGGACAACTTTCGTTGCTGTTCTCTTTATCATACTATTCTCATGATGTCGCGGTAGGCGATGAACACCGCCAGCGCGAGGATTGCCACAAGGCCCACCAAATGCACCACGGCCTCGCGCTCCGGCGGGACGGGTTTGCGCCGGATGCCCTCGATTACCAGAAATACCAGCCTCGCGCCGTCCAGCGCGGGTATGGGAAGCAAATTCATGATGCCCAAGGCCGCGTTCAACAGTGCCGTAAGGGACAATATCATCAAAAGATTTTCTAAAAATCCGAAATTATACTCTTCAGCCTGCTGGCCCAAGGCTACAACCTGCTCGCCGATTCCGATGGGGCCCATTACGCCGCCGCCATCTGGCATTTGCTGCCCCGTAAACAAACGCGCCAGCAGCCTAAACGGCGTCCGTATATGAGAAAGTATAGTTTCCCCGGAGGCAACAACCGCGCCCGGTAGACTTACCCGCTGAAATACTATATTAGGGTCTGCTGGCTGGTCGTGCAATAATCCAAACCGCCGCCCCGCATGAAAGCCAATTCGCCATGCCCCGTCGGAAAACGCGGGGGTGATTTGAAGGTTTATCCGCTCCCCGCCGCGATTTACGCGCACTTCCAGCTCTTGCCCGCCGGACATATCCAGCAAAAATAATAAATCCTCAAAGACGCCAACTCGCGCCCCATTTACATGGGTGATTCGGTCGCCCACTTGCAACCCGGCCAAATGCCCCGGCGCGTTTTGTTGCAGATGCACCACCTCGGCAACGGAATGCCCACGCAGCATTATCAACCCAAAAAACAGCACAAACGCCAGCAAAAAGTTCATCAGCGAACCCCCGGCAATCACCAGCAACCGCGCCCGCACAGGTTTATTATTCATGGCCTCCGGGTCTTCGGGCACATCCTCGTCTTGGCCACGCATTTTGCAATAGCCCCCAATGGGAAGTATTCGCAAGGTATACAAAGTCACCTCCGGCTCCTCGTCCTCGTCACGAGGGGCCAAGCTCGGTTTTTTTCCTTTAAACTGAATCAATTTCGGGCCCATCCCCAGCGCGAATTCCTCAACAAAAATCCCAGCTCGCCGCGCCGCAAGAAAATGCCCCAGCTCGTGGACGAAAATGACCACACTGAGGATTAAAATGAAAATGATTATCCATGTCGCTGTTATCAAGACATACACCTGCTTTACTGAAAATTATTCGTCGGCACTCCAAGTTAAAAGATTTCCAAGCGGTATGGTGAATCCGAGAGATTTGTACATTTCCAAATCAACATCGGCGCAGCCCACCCACAATGAAGATATGCCTCTTGACTTTAAATACTCAAAAACATATTGGGTCAGGCCCCTTGCGATGCCTTTGCGCCTATATTCATCAGCAATGTAAAAGTCCTCAAATATTCCGCTCAAACGGCATACAAATGTTGAAAACACAAGGCTGACCGAGCATATTGCCACTATTTTTCCGTGCTCCTTTGCCACAAAGAACTCGATGCGGCCTGATTGAATGGCATCCTTTAAGACGGCGATTTGACTGTCGTCCAACTTAGGCTCGCCAATGGATATTTTGTATTTCTGCTCAAGCTCTATGAGCTGTGGAAAATCGCTCAAGCTAAACTTTTCATAGTTCATTTTTGGTAAACTCCTCCGCCCAAGCTTCGGCTTCGATGATATCTTGAAGGGAATTCACCGACTTTACAGTATATGAATGAAACGCGGCGTCTATTAATGAAGAAATGCCATAGAATCCGATTTTGTTTTTTAAAAACTGCTCCACGGCCCACTCGTTTACATAGTTCATTACGGCGGGGAGAGTGCCGCCGGTTTTGGCGGCTTGAAGGGCGAGGGCGAGGCAGGGGAATTTTTCCGTATTGGGAGGCTCGAAGGTCAGTGCGCCGCAGGTTGCAAAATCCAGCCGGGGGAAGTTATTTTTCACCCGCTCCGGCGCGGACAGAGCGTACAATATAGGAAGCCGCATGTCCGGCGGGCCAAGCTGTGCGATTACAGAACCGTCGATATACCGCACCATGGAATGAATTATACTTTGCGGATGCACAAGAATTTCTATGTTTTCCGGCGGCTGGTTGAATAACCGCATGGCTTCAATCAGCTCCAACCCCTTATTCATCAAAGTCGCGCTGTCAATGGTGATTTTCGCACCCATGCTCCAGTTGGGGTGCCGCAATGCGTCCGAGGCGCGGGCCGCCGCAATTTTCTCCCGGGGCCATAAACGAAACGGCCCACCTGAAGCGGTCAAAATAATCCTTTCAATCTGAATGGGGGCTCTGCCCCCACCCCCCC
>WQSB01000093.1 GCA_009788085.1 Defluviitaleaceae bacterium | reverse complement strand
GGGGGGGGCCTGGGTCTGGGTGCGGTCAAATTCGGCACGCTCGGAGCGGCCTGTGGCCAGGTCTTTTATATAGACCTCAAAAATATTATTCTCGTCGATGGAATAGGTGATTTCAAGCTGGGTTGTGCCTGTTAGGCCGGAGAGAGCAACCGTGCCGATGTATTTGCGGGCGTCCTCCTGGTTTTGTTCCCATTGGTAGACGTCCACGTTTACGCGGCTTGCGCCGGACATGCTTGCAAAATTGCTGTCGGAATATTTGCTGGGAATGGGACTACCCATTGGGATAATCGGAATAGCCTTGCGCTCCATCGTGGCGATATTCGTAACCGCCTCCGTCCCGAAAACTTGCCGCGTGATTTGGCCCACTTTTACATTGGAATTGGGCAGGTGAATCAGGTAATTATAAATGCTCGCGCCCATGGCCACAGATTTTGCCGGGTCGGTTGCGCGGTAGGGCTCTTTCAGCAGTCCGGCCACCATGCGCCTCACCATTGGAATAAGAGTGGAACCGCCCACCAGAACTACTTTGGAGATTTCATCCGCGGCAATGCCGGCGCGTTTTAGGGCTTCCTCGATGATGTCGCGGCTGCGGTCTACATATTTGCGAATCATTGCCTCAAATTCCTCGCGGGTGATTTCCGCATTGAGGTTCTTGGGCACACCGTCGATGATTACCAGCGGATTAATCCGCACGGAGACTTTATTTGTGCCGGAGAGCTTTTTCTTGGTCTGCTCGGCTTCCTGTTTGAGCTTTTGCATCACGCGCTTGCGCTCGGCATTTTCCAAAGAGTCTAAATCCACGCCGCTTTCATCTATGAATTTGGCTTTCATCCAGCGTACAAGCTCGCTGTCAAAATCGTCACCACCAAGGTTCATGTCACCCACGTCGGAGAGTTCTTGGAAAACCTCCTGACCCTGCTCGTCCAACGCCACCTTCAACACGCAGGCGTCAAAAGTGCCGCCACCAAGGTCATAAACCAGCAGTGTTTGGGCGTAGCTTTGCCGATATCCATACTCAATTGCCGCCGCAAGAGGCTCACTTAATAAGTATACATTTTTAAAGCCCGCCAGGAGGCCCGCTTGTTGCGTCGCGAAAATTTGCCGGTCGTTAAAATACGCCGGATGAGTGATTACAACCTCGTCGAATTTTTCCCCGGCCTGGTCTTCGGCGGATTTTTTTAATTTGCGCAGAACCTCCGCGCTTACTTCCTCCGGTGATTTCTCCAGCCCGCCGATGTTGATTTTCTCGCCGCCGCCCATCATCCGTTTTACGGAAATGACCGTGCTTTCCGGATAGATTATCGCGCCGGATTTAGCCTCCGACCCCACGATTACCCCGTCCTCGTGATAGCATACCACCGACGGCAAAATCTCGTCCGCGCCGTCAACCTTCACCACGTCCAAAATATCCTTCTTGTCGTTGTAGATTATGGCCGCCGAATTGGTCGTGCCAAGGTCAATGCCTAAATAGCCCATTTAAAATGCTCCTTCCGCATGTATGCTGGATTTCATTATTTATTTCAATGCTTTTCGCACAACTACTTTGTTTTCAGCCATACCACAGCTTCTTTCCACCATTTATGCGGCGAAAGAAGCATTTTATTTTCAACCATATATTCCATATAAACCAGCGAAGCTGCTTCCAATGATTGTTTAAGGGCTTCGCTTACAGCCGAGTAAAACGGTGCTTCGTAGCCTTGGTCCCACGCCAGCTTGTCCGCGACAAACACGGCCATATCATACGCCGACGGATTGTCCTTTAACGCGTTGTATGGTGCTCAACGGCGGATAAAATCCTTTCATCTGTGATGTGAAAGTCCTCTTGCGCGATAATTCTGGATATCCGCTGATGAAGTAGAAAAGGATACATTCGCTCACATTCGTCAATATGCCAACCATTTTCTTCGGCGTAGACAAGCATGTCACGAGGAGCGATTACCGCGCCTATATCATGAAGATATCCACTTAACTCACATACGTTTGTGTCCATGCCGTACTGTTTGGCGATTTTTATGCTTATTTCCGCCACGGCTTTTGCGTGGTCATAAGTTTTTGCCTTTCCACACGCATATAGTAGAGACTTAACATCGACTTTTGTATTTCCTGTAAATGTGTGTTTTACCATCGCTTCAGGCCGCATATATAATCTCGCCTGTTTTTTTAATATGCTCCAGAAAGCCGCTTCGGTCGTGTTGCTCGTCCATGAGATGAGGCTCGATGTCTATGCTGATGTTTCTTCTTAGTCGAACAAGCTGGCTTGCCGTTTTAAGCCAATCGCCTTCAAATCCATTGAACACAACAGCTATATCAATATCGCTCCACTCGTGAGGTGTTCCATTTACATATGAACCGAATAGGATTACTTCTTTTGGATTCAATGCTTTTTTGACTTCGTCCGCATAACTGGTGGCTATTTTTCTAACCGTTTCTTTATCCAGCACAGAAATTCCTCCGTTTCGGCCAGTATTTGCTTGCACTTCTCAAATATGAGGGTTTCGGCTATTTTTGCTTTGTATTCAGGATATCTGGCTTCAATTTGCAGTGGTGTAAGTTCATGTATCAATTCAAGTTGTTCCTTTGATAAATCGCCTGCTATGCCACCACGAACAGCTAGTTTTTCTAAATCATGTATCCTAGGAGGCAGGTCGTTGGTTATATCTGCGATAACGGCTTTTAGGGCTTTTTCCGCTATCATATGACAGAAGAAACCCATATGCAGCAGTCGTTTAGAATCAAGTAACGCCTTTGCGGTTATCAAATCATCATCGCAAAGCTCTAACCAGTAATCTGTTTTGCTGCTCATTGCTTCACCTCGTAACTCATTAAATTTTCGTTATTGATGAGGATATACGGACCAAGCCGGATTAGCTTCCAAGTAATCTGATTGTATAGCGGGAACAAAATAAGATTGCAGATGAGGCGTGTCGGCGGTTTGAACAGTTAGTTCATACCACGGGGCGAATGCCTCCAGGAAATTACGGCCCAAGGAGTGCCCGAAATACACCAGCCGTATATCAATGACTTCGTCTGCCGTGGGCCGGGTTTGCCCCATATCAACCCCAAAAGACCCTTGGCCATCAAGCATACGCTCAATTGCCTCATCCGGTGATATTATTGGGAAATAGCCTATTTGCTCCCTAAGCACAATGCTTGACGGGGCAAATCTGTTTATTCGACCAAGCTGGCCATCCGAATTGGGAATGAAGCGCAGGCCGTTAAAATGATAATCTAATATTTGTGCAACAATATCGCCGGAATTGTCTCCAACTGCGATATGCTCCACGCCCAAAATTGGAGCGAACCGCTCTGTTAAATATGCGATTGCCTCTTGGTGGTGATATTCCCACGAAAGAATCATCCCATCCGGCAACGGAAAACCATTTTCAAAAACCACTTGCACAAAACCGTGTAGCTCTACTGTAACTTTTACACCTTCCGCTGTTGCCGTAACCCCCCGCGCCCAAATAATATCGTGCATATCGGCAATTCCCACACTGGTTGCCTCAAATCCCATTGCAACAATAATATTCTCTGCTATTTCCGCCATTTCTTCATCGGACAGTGCGTTGGCAGAGAGCCCCTCATGTTGCGCAAATTCGGCAGGGAGCATGTGAAGGGGATTGCGAAAAACAGGCATCATTTCAATATTTTGAGCATCGCAACCCACAAAAAAGATTGCAATTGCAAAGCAACATATCACTACTGCTATTTTTAAGCGATTGGCTATTTGTCCACTCATAGGCGATCTCCTAATTTTCCAGCTTTACGGTAATGCCATCTTTTTGTACATAGTGCCGCTTTTCGTTTTTGTCGATTTTAGCTAAGATTTCTTTTTCTAGGTCAATGTCTAGGATTTCGGCAAGGCCCAACAGATATATGGCTACGTCGGCCAACTCTTCGCCTAAATCGTCTTTCTTTTTGGCATAGGCGTGGAAAGCCTCGGAAAGCTCGCCATAAGTGTAGCAAAATTCCATGTGAATGTCGGTGATGTTAAAGCCCTTGGTGACTTTGTTTTGATAGACGCGCTTTTGAAGCTGGCGCAAATCAATCACGGGACTACCTCCTAATGACTATTTATGGCTGTCATGCTGGGGCTAGAAGGTGCGTTTCGCGGTATGCCACGCCGAGGCACTCGCCCAAGCTCATGCACGGTTATATAGTCCTCAAAATCCGCCAGAAAGTGTAAGAGCCAAAAAGCCGGTGTTTCGCTGTCGGCGTGTATGTGTACGTACAGCCGCCCTGTTTCGGGGCATATGGACGAGCCGCCAAAAAAGTCCGGATAAGTGGTAACACCATCCATGCGGCGCGGAAAATTCCTGATTAAAAAGCCGCTTACCATATGAGCAAGCTCAAAAGAGTGCAACAAACCCGGGGCGTCGGCGTAAAATGCCTCGGGCGCGAACTCAAATATATTGGATTGCCACGCACTTTCACCCACACTGTTTTGAATCAGCGGCATCCAGTCGTCTACAGGGGCCACCGATGACCGCACGGAAACACGCTCGCGCTCCTCCGACGAACGCAAACCACAGGCAGCAAGAGGAATGAGAAGCATCAGAGCCAACACCAACATAAATTTAAACCGCATATAAACCACCTCTTTCAAGCGTCTGTAATTGATTGTTGTATTAATCCGGAGCCCTTTCGATATAGAAGCTTCCCCCTCTAGGGAAGGGGCAGATTTCGTAGCCGTCGTTTAGCGTAAGAATCCAATTATAGCCTATGACGCGGTTTTCCTGTATCTCGATTTCCTGGGCGGAAACCTCAAGGTTGTTTCTGGCCCTGCCCATCAGCAGAAACCCACCGGTAAACCCAATCTGCCCGAAAGTATGCGTATATACAAAGTCGCCATAAAACACCCAGTGTCTCTGCCCTATCAAATCCAGCGGGCTAACCAGTGTGTCAAAATACGAGTCGTCCGCGTCAAAAATGCCGTCCGTATCAAAGCGTAGTGTGGGCCCCGCAAAGAGTGCTACGGCGTCCTGAATCAATCTGTTGAGATTTTCAACCCACGCAGTTTCGGCTGCGCGAATTTGCTCGTATTGCGCCAGGTCAAGTTCCGCAAAGGGGCGCAGCTCGGTGATGCCGGCGGCTTCTTTCAGTAACGCACCCAAGTCGTCCCGCCAGCCAAGCCCCGCTTTCCAATCCGCTCCAAGGTCGGTCAGCAGCAGGCCGTACAACGCGCCGGTTATATATCCGAAATGATGCAACGACTGTCCTCGGAAATGCTCATTCAGAAGCCGCTCGATTAGGACAGCTTTATCGGCCATGTACTGCCGACCCAATCGGGCCTCGATGTACGTTGCCGTACCTTCGTGAATTTCAAAGAGATTTTCGGCCACCGCCCTGCCGGGATGAATGCGTCTGCGATGCGCCCGAATCGAGAGCGCGTCCTGTATCGCCGCGATTCGCTCGTCGCCGTAGGATTCCAACGCGGTGAAAAGCGCGTCGATTTCCAGCATCACGGTGATTCGTGCGTCTAAGTCGTCCATGTGGGCCAGCTCGGGACTGCCCGGATGGGGCCCGCCAAAAAGCTGTGGCTGCCATGCGTGGAATATTTCATGTGCCATAACCCCTACGATTTTGAGCGGCTCGTGGCCGAACTGCTCAACAAAATCCCACGTCACCATGCCCCACAGCCTGTCGTCTACGCGCGTGGCGGTGGTGCCTATGAATACGCTCTCCGGCAGAATACCAACATACACGCCCGCTTCATGCCGCCGCAGAAATCCGTGATTATCCGGCATGTTTGCAACGGCTTTGCGGCTAAACCTATCCGCAAACGCAAACGGCGCATTGAGGTTAGCCCCCCACAGGGTGTCCTCGCCTGCGTCGAGCAGTGCCTCCAGTTTTGAGATGTATTCCGCGGCCCTGTAAATGCATATGGATTCAAGCACCAAAGGAGCCGGCGCGGGAATCCGCTCATCCGGAGGCGCGGTTTCGGGTGCCGGGAAGGACGGCGCAGTTTCGGGAGGCGCGGGCGCGGCACCGTGTAGCGGCACCGTTTCGTGGGATTCTTCGGTTCGCCCTCCGCAGGCCGTCACAAAGAGGGCCAAAATGAAAATGAATAAGCTTTTCTTCATATTGTCTCACCCTTCGAGAACGTGCTACATGCTAGGCCTCGCCCAGCTCGGTTTTTGCAAAGCGGTTGGGGTCGAAGGTTTCTTTGTAGCCGGAGGATGGGAATTCATCGCCGAAGCCGGCGTCCTCCACAAGTCCGCGCACAAGTCCGCCCTCTTCTTCTACCATTAGGGTGATGCGAAGTTTTGTCTTGCCGCTGGGGCGTTCTGGCAGGCCCTTGATGCTGACCTCACCAATTAGCTTGCAGTTTTCGTGGGGGTCGTCCTGGTTAATGCGCTCTAGTATTTTCAAGTCCAGCCCGGTCATTTCCTCGGGGGTTGTGCCGGAGAGAGTGAAGACATGGCTCTTTTTAGCCAGCGCGTAAGAAGTGCCCCGGCGAATCATGGGGAAGAATGTTTTTTTGCCGCCGCTGGCGAGTTCGAGGCCAATATCATGACTGACGGTGACTTCAAATTCTACGGAAATTTTTTCAGATTCCACATCCGGGTGGGAAAGCAATCCCATTTTCATGGCTGCGTAGTATGTCGCACCAAGAGAAATATCCAGCGCGGGGCGTTCCGATGAATAAATTTTGGATTCATCGCTAAAAATATCCAAAAGCATCTCTCTTACCCAGGGCATCTGCGACGAGCCGCCCTCCAGCAACACCCGGTCGATATCACCCGGGGTGAGGCTGCCGGTATAAGTCTCGCGCAGGGCTTTGAGTACGAGTTTGCGAGTCTTATCAATGAAAGGTTTGATTAATAAATGGAATTCCTCACGAGTGATTTGCTCCACGAAGGGCGGAATGCAAAAAGTAAACGGAATGCGAAAGCGGGTGACACCGGAGAGCCGTTCCTTGGCCTCCCTAGCCCGGGCGACGAGCTCGACTTGATTCTCAATAGCCAGTTCGGTTGGATTTTGCCCCGTTTTTTTGTTAATGAAATTTCCGCACGCTTCTATTAAAAAAGCGTCCACATCGTCGCCGCCGTGATAGGCCTCGCCGCCCTGGCTTATGACCTGTAGCTTAATGCGGGCTTCGTCACGCTCGGTAACGTGAAATAATGTGATGTCCAGAGTCCCCCCGCCAAAGTCGAATACCATTATGCGCTCGCCTTGGCTTAATTGATGTCGGAAATTGTAGGCAAGTGCCGCGGCATTTGGTTCTTTGATTAAACAGATTAATTTATCCGAAAGCCCCGCCATCTCGCAGGCACGGATTGTGGCTTTTTGTGCCGCATCGTCGAAATCGTATGGCACAGATACCACCAGCCCTGCAATTTCCGCTTTTGGGTTAAGGTTCTGTGCGTGGTTGGCCAGCTCCGATAAAATCTTCGCCGAAATTTCCTCCGGAAGATAATCCGTGCCGCCAAGGTTTACCCGTTTATCCGTTCCCATGGCACGCTTGACGGAACGCACCGTAGTCTCCGGATATATTTTCATAGAGCGATAGGCTTCCTCGCCGATTACCCATTCCTCATCCTGTCCCGCCTCGTCATCCTTGCGATACTGCACAACCGATGGCAGCGGTATTTTGCCAAAGCCGTTGCTTACGTCAATGGCTTCCGGCCGGTTGCTGGCCTTGTCCCAATAGCTTATTACGGAGTTGGTCGTTCCCAAGTCAATCCCCAGTATATACCAATCCTCCGGACATGCTCCCGTTTCTTCTATGTGCTTGCGGTAGGCTTCCCAGTTCATTCAACAGGCTCCTTTAACATTTGTTAGGCAAGTAAATTATTCCCCGTCACAATGTACGGTAATCTATAGTATAGGTTTCTTTTCTTAGATTTTGTCATGTCAGAGCATAACATTTTTACATAAAAAAATCCATCCGTGTTTTGAATGGATTTTAGGATTTTGCGGCGATGCACCCTTGTGCCTGCAAGCTGCCGGCAGGCCCGGCACCGGCGACAGCCCCTCATGGGTCGTTTCGAGAACGGCCCCATCAGTGCGACGCAAGCGCGAGCGTAAACGTAAAAACACTTCCTTTGTCGGGGGAGGAATCTACGGTAAGGGTCTCGCCGTGGGCGCGGACAAAGGCTTTGACGATTGAAAGCCCTAGGCCGTTGCCCATTTTGTCTTCTCCCCGGGAAGGGTCGCCCTTGTAGAAACGGTCAAAGATGTATTTTTTCTCCTCCTCGGTCATACCTCGGCCGTTGTCGTGCACGGAGATAGCGACTTTCTCCTTGGAAATCGTGGTCTCCACGGTAATTTCGCCGTTCTCCCCGGTGAATTTCACGGCGTTGTCAATTAAATTGTACAATGAACGGCGGATTTTGTCCTCGTCGGCCTCAACCATGTCCTCGGGATGAGCGAAGCGGCTGGTAATCATCAGGCGTTTGTCCGTGGCGCGGCGGCTGAAGCCCAAAATCGTCTTGCGAATCAGCCCGTTAATGTCAAAGACCGACCGTTCAAGAACTATTTCCGTGTCGTGAATCCGGTGGATATCCATGATGTCGTTGGAGAGTTTGATTAGCCGCTCGGTTTCATCCAAAATGATTCCCAAATAATAGGGCTGCTCCTCGGGCGGCACAATTCCGTCGTTAATGGCCATCAAAAACCCTCTCATCGAGGTCAGCGGCGAGCGGATATCATGGGACAGATTCGCGATAAATGCGTGACGAACCCTCTCTTGGTCTTGCAGGGACTCCGCCATTTTATTAAACTGCGTGGCAAGCTGGCCGACTTCGTCCTTTCCTTTTATGGGAATTCTTTTGTCAAATTCGCCTGACGCAATGATTCCTGCGGCGTCATTAATCTGCCGTAAAGGCCGGCTTATCGCCCGGCTGGAGGCGTAAATCAGCAAAAACGCAAAGGCCGCCGTAATAAGCAGCGCAATCATCGTAATGCGATACATTTCCGATATTGCCGCCTCCAGCTCCGCCATGGAAAACCCAACCAGGGCCGCACCCGCAATCTCCCCGTCAATCCAAAAGGGATACCCCGCCACAAGCAGCGGCTCTAACGCGGGGTGATTCGCCGTGCCAAGCACCACCACGGTATATCCATCCATCAGCGGCCTAAGCTCTGCTACATATATTTCCGCCACCGCGCCATAGGGCAGTCCGATGCTTAAAATCGGGTTATATTCCGTGTCAATCAACAGCACCGCCGCATCCGTATACCGGTGGATATTCAAAATCTCATCACGGAAATAAATCACATTCCGCGCCCCAAACTCTGTAAAATTCTCCATGGAATGCGCCACACGCTGCGCCAGAGACATGAGCTCGTCCGCCCGCCGCTCCGTCAAAAAGCCACGAATCCCCTGGGTCAGCACCAGCCCCAGAAACACAAAGCTTATTATTAACGTGCTCAAATGCAATAATAAATGTTTTCCGAATATGCGCATGTTGTTTTCACTCCAGATTAGTACGGGATATATTTATATTTTACGCCCAACCTCCCTTTTAGACAATCGCGGAAAAAAGGGGCTGTCGCAGGGTGTCTACAATTTCCTATGTTTGGATGATTACTGCAATACGCCGCGTCTTAAATGATGTCAACAGGAAAATCAAAAATTTTTTAAAAACTTATTGACATTATGAGTTAGTCTGTGCTAACATGGGCAAAGTTAGTCATCCCTAACATCTGGGCATTGTTGCGACTGACTTTATTTTTGGCCTGCGAGTTAGGGAATGCTAACTTTGTCAGTGTCGGCTTGGGGTGAATGCTGAGATGGGTTTTTTACGAAAACAATGGAAGCGCGTTTTAATCATAACGGCATTTATCGTCTTGACTCTGCTTTCTCTTGAGGTAGGCTCTATGGCCGATGTCGGCCTGTCTACCTTTTTATCTGGGGATGAAATGTCCAGGTTTATATTTCTGCACAGTAGGGTCCCGCGCACTATTGCGGTTATTCTGTCCGCGGCGGGGCTTAGTGTGGCCGGGCTTATTATGCAGGCAATAAGCAGAAATAAATTTATGTCACCCACTACTGCGGGCACTACGGATGCCGCCGCTTTTGGGCTGCTGTTATCGTTTGTGTTTTTGGGGCATAGGTCCGGAGTGGTGCAGGCGGCGTTTGCTTTTGTTTTTGCATTTTTGGGGACGCTTCTGTTTACGTCCGTTATAAATCGTCTAAAAATTCGGGAAGTTGTTTATATCCCCCTTTTGGGCATGATGTACGGCGGGGTTATCGGAGCGATTTCCACCGTTGTGGCATTCCGGTTTGAGGCCCAGCAGACCTTGAATCAATTTAACTTAGGCAGCTTTGCAAGGCTGGGCAACTTTGACTTGGTTTATATTGTGATTGTCCCTCTTATATTTTCCGTGCTGTATGCCACAAAATTCAGCATCATCGGCTTGGGTGCGGATTTTGCCAAAAATTTGGGGCTGAATTACAACCGTGTGGTTATGCTAGGGCTTGTTATCATCGCGCTGATTAGTGCCGCTACCTTTGTGGCAGTGGGCCCTCTTCCTTTTATTGGTTTGATTATTCCGAATATGGCTACATCCTTTTTTGGTGACAACCTGAAAAAATCCATCTTTGACCTGATGCTTTTTGGGGCTTGCTTTGTTCTGTTTTGCGATATTGCCAGCCGCCTGATGATATTTCCGTTTGAAATGAATATAAGCGTTACCATCAGCGTCATGGGCGGCGTTATATTTATGATTTATCTGCTGAGGGGGATGTACGGTGGCAAACGCAAAGCAGCTTAATACACGCATGATTATTGTTTTCGTGGTGCTTGCCGCGGCGATTGCGGGCTCTGTCGCGCTGTATATATATTCCCGCACCTATCTTAGGGTTTTCCGTATGGGAATGACCAGAGATATGATACCGCCGGGTGCTATTGAAAGCATCATGGGGCGGACACTTCCGGCACTTTATGCTATGGCGGCCTCTGCCGTGGTGCTGGCGGTGGTGAGCCTCTCGTTTCAAACTATCGTGCAAAGCCGGGTTCTTACGCCGTCTATGATTGGTTTTGATTCCGTTTTTGTGGGAACGCAGACGGTTCTGGTATTTGTTTTTGGCGCGCAGTCAGTCCTGTTTGCAGACCCGTATATTAACTACTTTATCACCGCCGGTATCATGATAGTAATATCCATGACGATGTTTGGATTTATCTTACGAAGCGGCCGGAACAATATCATTTTTCTGCTGATGTTTGGGCTGGTTTTGTCGGGCATTATCAGCAGCGGCACGCGATACTTACAGGTCATCATGAATCAGAGCGATTTTTTTCAGGTGCAGGCTGCCACTTCCGTAAACATCAATAATATGAACACCACCATTATTAATATTGCTTTACCGATTATGGCGGTGGTTGTGCTGGCTACCCTTTGGCGTCATAGGCGGTACAACGTAATGAGCTTGGGGCCGGTGCAGGCCAAAAGCCTGGGTATCCCCTACGAGCGCGAAATGACAATTAATCTGATTATCATTGCAGTCGGCATGAGTGTAGCCACGGCACTTATTGGCTCCCTTACCTTTTTGGGGCTTTTGGCTGTAAATGCCGCCCGGGAAATCTTAAAAACTCATAAGCATCTGCCGCTTTTTATCGGCTCGGCCATGATGGCGGCACTGGCGTTAATTTTGGGGGAGGCCGTGCGGGTAT
>WQSB01000092.1 GCA_009788085.1 Defluviitaleaceae bacterium | reverse complement strand
TTTCTGACCGCTGTAATGCACCGCTTGGCTTCGCAGTCATTCCGCAATCCACATCTGAGTGCCACACCCAACCGCCGCACACCCCAAATTAGACTCACGTGTATTGTAGGATTTAGCGGCTTTACAAAAGCCTGTCAGTATGATATCTTAGATTTTGTCTTTTTATAGTAACCGCTCGGATGCAGGGCTACAGCAGAAAATCAAAAGACGCGCCGCGTCTGCCTTGCCCGGCGAGTGCTTCCATTTTAATAAGGAGGTGTGTATTTTTATGTTCGCAATCATTGAAACCGGCGGAAAGCAGTACAAAGTAAAAGCCGGGGATGTTATCACGGTGGAAAAGTTGAACGCCGAAGCCGGAGCATCCTTTACCTTTGACCGTGTTCTGGGCGTCTTGGACGGTGAGAAAGTCACCATCGGCGCACCGCTTGTGGCCGGCGCGACCGTAACCGCCGAGGTTATGGGCGACGGCAAGGCCAAGAAGGTAGTCATCTACAAGTACAAGGCCAAAAAAGGCTTCCACAAGAAAAAAGGCCATCGCCAACCCTTTACCCGCGTAAAAATTGAAGCCGTTAATGCATGATTAACGCGGAAATCATTCGCGGCGAGAGCGGAAACGTCATAGGCTTTACGGTAAAAAATCACGGCGAAAGCCATGTATGTGCCGCCGTGTCGATGCTGACGGTAAACACAGTCAACAGCATTGAAAACCTGACTGATGACGCCATCCGCTATGAATGTAATGAAAAGATTGGTTTTTTGGGATTCGCGCTCTGCTCTCCTGATTCTCAATCTGAAGGTGCCAAAATTCTTCTGGATGCCATGGTTTTGGGTTTGAAATGTACTCAAGACGAGCACCCGGACGAAATTTTGCTGATAGACCCACAAATAGAGTAAGAAAGTGATGTGATTACCATGATTAGGTTAAACTTACAATTATTCGCTCATAAAAAAGGCGTTGGCTCTACCAAGAACGGACGGGATTCCAACGCTAAAAGCCTGGGTGCCAAGCGTGCCGACGGGCAGTTTGTGCTGGCGGGCAACATCTTGTACACCCAGCGCGGCACAAAAATCCACCCCGGCAACAATGTAGGGCGCGGCTCTAACGACTGCCTTTTTGCCTTGGTTGACGGAACAGTCCGCTTCGAGCGTAAAGGCCGCGATAAAAAGCAATGCTCTGTTTATCCGGTAGCCGCTAATTCGTAACAATTATGTAATAAAAATTTTGTAATGAAAACCCGCCTATGCGGGTTTTTTATTAAGAACCAAAAAAATTCTAGGAGGAACTTAACATGAAAAGATTTGCAGCTTGCTTCACACTTGCCTTGGTGATGGCTTTTGTTGCCGTGATTGCGGCCCCCGTGAGCGTCTACGCTCAAAGCGAGCAGCCCGTAATTCGGGTTTCCGGGGCGGCTTCCGTTACGGCCGAGCCCGACTTCGCCAATGTAGTCCTAGGCGTGGAAACCACTGCCAACAACCCGCAGGAAGCCATTTCCCAAAACAACGCCATCGTTGAGCGCACCCTTGCCGCTATCCGCGCGCTGGGAATCGACGATGATGACATCGTAACCCAGCACTTCTCCCTGCGCCAAGCATTTGACTTCAGCATGGGATGGTCCGGAACACCCATAGGTTATACCGTGTTCAACACCGTCAGCGTAACGATTCATGATTTGGACAACCTCGGCGCGGTAATCAGCGCGGGTATCGGGGCCGGCGCGAATATCTCCGGCGGAATCCATTTCGGTGTGCAAAATCCCAGCCCCTTGTACTACGAGGCCCTTCAACTCGCCGTTGAAGACGCCCGCAACAAGGCCAACGCCATGGCCGCCGCGCTAAACCTGACAATCACCGGCGTGGCCTCAGCAACGGAAACCAGCTCATGGGGCGCACCTGTGTTTAGAACCGCGCAAGCCCCCGGAGCGGTGGCAGAAGCCGCCATGATGATGGACATGGCAATGATGGGCGGCGGTGCCGTCCCCATTCTAACTGGTGAAATTGTAATTACTGCCAGGGTGGAGATTGCTTATTTTGTGAGGTAAGGTTTTTTGACCAAGTTCTATAGCCAAATTGTTTTGATTTGGGGGCCGTTTGCGCGGCCCCTTTTTATTTATAGCGTTTTCAATTGAGAACGCTATATTCGCAAACATATCTGATAATTTCACCAACTAAAGATTCATCTTGCTCCATGCCCGGCTCTGAATTAGTCATTACGATTACACCATTTTTCCCTTTATAATAGGCACGAAGTTTGCATTGCATACCAACTCCCCAACCTTGAGAAACGAAACATGGTTTACCGTTTTTATCTTTAACAAGAAAAACACCCAAGCCTACATCATCTGCACAGCCGTAAGGTGTCAACATAAGCCGCGCCATTTCTTGGCTTAGTATCAAGCCGCCTTCGCCTTGATATGATTTTATTAAATCAATAACAATGCTTGCCAGTTCGTTTGTTGTAGTCCATAGTGCCGCTCCTTCGATATTTGGATAAGCGGCTCTTATTTCTTCAACCACTTCACCGTTTTTGTCATGCCCTATGGCACAATCACCTATCGAAATATCGTCATACGAATTTTTGCCCGGCTCCCAAAAGAATGTCCGAGTTAATCCAAGTGGTTTGAAAACAATCCGCTTTGCGGCCTGCGGTATGCTTTCGCCCAAAACGTCAAGAAGTATTTGGCTTATAATGCAGTAGCCGGCATCTGAATACTCACAGTCGGTTTCGGGTTTGTATTTCACATTGACTTCTTCGGGATTGTACGGCGTTATGCCTTTCAAAATATCAGCAGGACTTGGGGCATCATCATTCTTACATGGGCTAAAGCTACCCTCACAATCATACAAGCCCGCTTGGTGAGCCAGTAAGTTTGCGAGTGTGGTTTTCTTAGCTTTAGTAAATTCATTGTCGGTAATTTTCCATGACTTCAGGTATTCGTTCACATCTTTGTGCAAATCCAACTCCCCACATTGCACCAGTTTCAATACACATATGGCTGTAATCATCTTGCTGATTGAGCAAGCATGAAAAATGGAGTTATCATCTACGATTTTATCTGTTCCTTTTTCGAGCGTTCCGAAATACTTGCTCCAACCTATTTTATTATCGGAAAAATAGGCTACACTAACGCCCGGTACATTAAAATGGTTCATTCTTTCAAGTACATTCATTGATTGCCTCCTACTGTTGTTAGTGCATCTATGTCACGCAAATTAGAAGTTACACCAGCCTCCGGACAAGCTCCTCCCGGTTGCCGTCGAGCATGTCAATGACGGGAATTTCAATCATGGTGTACGCACCGGGGTTTTGTTTTACACTGGCCCGGGCGCAGGCAACCATGACCTGGGAGGTCAAGGCCGGGTTGTTGATTCGCATATCAAATACAAATTGCTGGTTATGGGCTTTTCCCGAGACTCCCTTGCGGACGAGGTTCACGCCGTGTCCCACGTCTATGAGGGAGTTTATATTTTTTTCAAAATAGATATGAGTCTCGTCGTTGCGGAAATATGAGTCGTCTTTGATTTTTGCCGCGATATCTTCAAACTTATATCCGTCCAGCAAATCTACATACACTAAGCGGCGGTGAACGCCCGTTCCCAGGGGAATTGTAATGGAAAGCGCGTCTTTTACGCCCTCGACTGCCTTAATGGCCACGGTATGCCCCAGGCTCATTCCCGGGCCAAAATTTGTAAAGGTCTGGCCCTGCGGCGCGAAAGCCTCAAACAATGCGCGGATTACGGAGTCCCCACCGGGGTCAAAACCCGTGGAAACGATTGCCACGCTGCCGCCTTTTTGAGCCGCCGGGTTCAACCGCTGCCGCAATTCCCATATGTTATTGTGAATGTCATAGCTGTCAATAGTGTTTATTCCCTGCGTCAGGAAGCCCTCGGCCACTTCGGGAATCGTGCGGGACGGGGTGCAGAGTATGGCCACTTCGGGTTTTACTTCTAAGCGTTGCACATCGTCCACCACGGGAAGCGCGACCTGTGGCTTATTTAATGACTGCGCCCGCATCACAATTCCGCACAGCTCCATGTCTTTTGCGGCCTCCACGGCCTCCATCACGGCTTTTCCGATATTGCCAAAACCTACGATTACGATTTTAATCATATAAAATATCCCCTTTCTATTGTATAATATTACCACAGAAGCCGAGATGACAAAATAAAAAAGGAGGCACATATGGAAAAATTGATGCTTGTGAAACCAACTGATGAATATTTTGATGAAATTTGCGAATATCGTCAGGAGTGGCTTGACAATGACAGCCACTCCCACGGTGATTTGCATTTATATGATACTTCGGACATTGCATTGTGGATAAAAAACTGCCGCCTATATGAAAACAGGGAAACCCTGCCGGACTCACAGTATGTAGAGCATGTAGAGTGCGAGCAATTCATGTTGGTGCGGGAGGGCGAAAAGCGCGTGCTGGGCATGGTCAATTTTCGCCACCACCTTGAAAACCCCTACTTGGCAAAGCATTGGGGAAATATAGGCTTTGGCGTGCGATTCTGCGAACGGGGCAAGGGTTACTCAAAAGCCATTCTTAAGCTGTGCCTGGAAAAATGCCGCGATTACGGGCTTGATAAAATTTTAGTTACTTGCGACCCAGACAACGCAGCAAGCCGCAGAACAATAATATCCTGCGGCGGCCAGTTTGAAGGTATCGTCCAAACCGGTGATGAAATTGATGAACGATACTGGATTAATCTATAAAGCCTACCAGCGGCGGAACCGTCCTCTTCCCGGTCTAACAATGGGCCTGACGGGTCTGTCGCATTCTTCTTCTCCGCAGTAATTCGGTTGATGGGATGTGCAGTCATTGTGGCGCGTTACTTCACGTTCGCGCACGACATCAAAAGTATTGAACTCATGCTCGTGTATGACGTCATATTCATTTATCACGTCATGGCGATGTTTTACAATGTGCTGATGTTTAATTACCCGCTGGGTTCCGCCGCAGTCAAATTCTCTTCTGATTACGGGTTCACAGCAGCTGGATTGACAGCTGGATTGGCAATGCATTATATTTCCTCCTTGTAATGGTAGTGCTTGGTTACATAATATGCAGGACAAGAGTTTTTGTGATATTATTAGAAGAAATTAGAAAAAAGGAGGGCCTTAAAATGTTCAAACGGGCAAGTGGTGTGCTGGTACACCCTACATCCTTTCCGTCGCGGTATGGAATGGGCGACCTTGGCGCGCAAGCGTACAAATTCATTGATTTTTTAAAGGAAGCAAAGCAGAAATTATGGCAGGTGCTTCCGCTGGGGCCAACGGGTTACGGGGACTCGCCGTATCAAAGTTTTTCGTCCTTTGCAGGCAATCATTATTTAATTAGCCCGGACGAATTAAAAAAACAGGACTGGCTGACGGAGGCCGACCTTGCGGATGTGCCACTTTCAGACCCGCGTTCAATAGATTTTGGCTCGGCCATTATCTACAAAATGGGTTTACTGAAAAAGGCATATGAGAATTTTAAAATCAACGCAACGGCGGCTCAAAAAAAACATCTGACGAAATTTTGCAAAGAACATAAGGAATGGCTGGACGATTACGCGCTGTTTATGGCTATAAAGGGCCATTTTATCGACCTGCGGAAGAATGACCTTGAATGCCCCTTGGAAAACAAAGACCTCTACTATGGCGCGACATGGAGCAGCTGGCCGGAAGCCCTAGCCAAGCGCGAGCCAAAAGCATTAAAAGAAATTTCTGAAAAATTATCCGACGAAATAGATTTTTGCAAGTTCCTTCAATGTGAGTTCTTTCGCCAATGGGGAGAGCTTAAAAAGTATGCCAACAATGCCGGGGTTCAAATTATCGGCGATATCCCGATTTTTGTGGCGGGGGATTCCGCCGACTGCTGGGCCCATCCGGAGCTGTACTTACTCGACAAAAACGGGCATCCTACATCAGTTGCGGGGGTTCCGCCGGATTATTTCAGCGAAACCGGGCAGCTTTGGGGCAACCCGCTATACGATTGGGACGCCCACAAAAAAACGGATTATTCTTGGTGGTGCAAGCGCGTATCCGCTGTGCTGACCATGGTAGACATTGTGCGGATTGACCATTTCCGCGGCTTCGAGACTTATTGGGCCGTGCCCGCCAAAGAAGCAACCGCCGTCAAGGGAAAATGGCAAAAAGGGCCGGGTAAGGCATTCTTTGCCGCGCTGAAAAAGCAGCTTGGCGAGCTGCCCATCATTGCCGAAGATTTGGGAGAAATTACGGATAAGGTCACGGCACTTCGTACCGGGCAAAAGCTTCCGGGGATGAAGGTCTTGCAATTTGCTTTTGACGCAAAAGAGGCGAATGTTAACCTGCCTCATTGCTATGAAGACAATCTTACCGTTGTGTATTCCGGCACACATGACAATAATACCACCCGTGGCTGGTATGACGAGGCCTCGGAAGACGAACGGGATTATCTGCGCCGCTATCTTAACGTCAGCGGCGGCGATGTTTCTTGGGATTTGATTCGCCTCGCGTTCTCCACTTCTGCCGTATTTGCCGTCGTGCCGATTCAAGATATAATGGGGCTTGGCGCGGCCGACCGCATGAATTCCCCCGGCTTGGCCAGCGGATGGTGGCGTTTCCGATACACAGGCGATATGCTGTCACCCGCGTACGCCGAGCGTCTGGCGTACCTGACGGAGCTGTTCCACAGATAATCAAACATTCGTTTGCTTTTTTCTAAGAACTCATCTATAATAACCCCGGGTCAAAGGATTCGGGGTTTTTGTATGGATATCATGGAAAAATTGAAGGTTTTGGCGGATGCGGCTAAGTACGACGTAGCCTGCACATCCAGCGGAAGCAACCGTGCGGCCAAGCGGGGCGCGCTGGGAAGTGCCGTAGCCTGCGGAATCTGCCACAGCTTTACCGCCGACGGGCGATGTATTTCCTTGCTTAAAGTGCTGCTTACGAACATATGTATTTATGACTGTCAGTATTGCTGCAACCGCCGCTCCAACGACGTGCCCCGCGCCGCATTCGCGCCCGATGAAGTGGCGGAGCTTACCATGCGATTTTATCAGCGCAATTATATTGAAGGTTTATTTCTAAGCTCAGCTGTATATAAAAGCCCGGATTACACCATGGAATTGTTGATTCAAACATTGCGCATTGTGCGTGAGAAATATCGTTTTAACGGATATATCCATATAAAAGCCATCCCCGGCGCGGATAACGCGCTGATTCGCCAAGCCGGAATGCTGGCGGATAGAATCAGCACCAATATCGAGCTGCCGTCCCGGGAAAGCCTCATGCAATTCGCCCCGGAGAAGACCAAACAGGATATCCTCGCCCCGATGAAAACCGTAAAACATGGCATAATTCAAAATAAAAACGAGCTGACCCTATACCGCCACGCGCCCAAATTTGCCCCGGCGGGGCAAAGCACCCAGCTAATCGTGGGCGCGTCGCCGGAAAGCGACAGCAAAATCGTCACCCTCGCGGAGGGGCTTTATAATAAATTTTCGCTGAAGCGAGTATTTTATTCGGCTTATATTCCCGTGGGGCAGAACCCGCTGTTGCCCACGGCCACGCCGCCCCTTAGGCGGGAGCACCGCCTATATCAGGCGGATTTTTTGTTGCGATTATACGGCTTCACCGCCGGGGAGCTTTTTTCCCACCCGGACGAAAATTTGAGCCTCGACATGGACCCAAAATGCCATTGGGCCATTCAAAATCTGGACAAATTCCCCGTGGAGGTGAACACGGCAGAGTACACCATGCTTCTGCGAGTGCCGGGCATCGGTCAGGTTTGTGCGCAAAAAATCGTGGCGGCGCGGCGCGTGGGCAAGCTGGACTTCGATGACTTGAAAAAAATGCGCGTGGTGCTTAAACGTGCAAAATATTTTCTTACATGCAACGGAAAGGCCTTTGGGCGATTTCTACTTGCACCCGAAGTGCTAAAACTTCGCCTGCGAGAAGACTCCGCTGGGTCGGATTATACCCAAATGAACTTATTCGATACCGCACCGGTGGCTCTACCTGCACCGGTGGCTCTACCTGCACCGGTGGCTTTACCTGCACCGGCGGCTTTACCATCACCGTCAGGCGCGGCGTCATGGTAGGCGAGGCGCACCGTGAGGCCGCCGTTTTGTTTGACGGCAGCTTCGACGGGTTTCTAAGCGTAATTTATGCCGTATACTATGAAAAAATCATGCCGCTAAGCATTCAAGTGGAGGCACAGGCGCAGCTTTCCCTGGACTTTGAGCCATATACTATCTCCACGGATAACGAAAAATCCGCAAAGGTGCTTAAAGCCATCCGGGAAAAAATTTCCGAGGAAGCCTCTGTTAGCGTATATTACGCATTTCTTGCAGCGGAAGATTCACGGTTCATGGCAATTTTGCACTTTATCCGGCTGGGGTTTAAAATCGGCCACATGGTCAGCAGTCATTTACAGGAAGACTATGTACGGGAGGTCATTCGGATGGAACGATATGTAGGGCGGGAGGCCCATTTGCTATACGGATTCTGCCGCTTCGCCGAGACGCGACAGGGTGCTTATTACTGCCCCGTCACACCAAAAAATGATGTCTTGCCGCTACTGGCGAATCATTTCAGCCAGCGGCTTATGAATCAGGCTTGGGTAATCCATGACAAAAAACGCGGCCAAGCGGCCATTTATGACGGAAATTCATATATAATCGCCGAAGTGCCAAAAGACGCCGAGGTGCTTTATGCCGATGGCGAGGACGAAACTCAGGAATTGTGGGTAACTTTTTTTAACACCCTAGCCATCGAGACACGCAAAAACAAAAAATTACAGCGTCAAATGCTGCCGTTATATTTCCGGGGAAATATGACAGAGTTCGCAAAGATTGGAGACAGGTTATAATGAGCGGTACTTGTCGGATTCTTTTTGTGGAAGATGACGCCATAATTGCGTCTGGTTTGGTGTACGCGCTGGAAAAGGAAAATTTTCTTGTAACTCATGCTAAAAACATTTCCTCCGCACAAAAAGCTGTGCGAGAGCAAAAATACGATTTGGCAATATTGGACATCGGCCTGCCGGACGGCACAGGTTTTGACCTCGTTGATTCCTTGCAAGGGATTGGCGCATCCATGCTTTTTTTGACGGCGGTGGATGATGAGGGCAATATTGTAAAAGCATTTGAGGGCGGCGCAGATGATTATGTAACAAAGCCTTTCCGGCTTGGGGAATTGATGGCAAGGATAAAAGCCGTTTTGCGCCGCCGCACGGGGCAGGGCAATACTTTGGCTTTGGGAAGTGTAACTATCAACGTAACGGAAGGAAAGGCTTTTGTAAACGGAAAAACTGCCGATTTAACAGCCCTTGAATACCGTTTATTGCTAACCTTTGCCAACCATAAGGGGCAAGTTTTAAGCCGCGGGCAATTATTAAATCTTTTATGGGATTCAGAGGGCATTTTTGTTGAGGACAATACACTTACTGTGTACATAAAACGCTTGCGCGAAAAATTTGGTGATGCGGTGAATATTGAAACCGTGCGGGGAGTGGGGTATCGGGCAAATGATAATTAGGCGGAAGGAAATAGAACAGCTGTCGGCAGATATCCGGCGTATTATTGACGGGCAGGCCGTTGATATCCGGGATAATTTAGAGGGGCGGCTGTCCATACTAAAAAATGATATTCATGCCCTGGCAGACCGTCTTAATGAACAGGCCGGTAATCTTCAAAAGGAAAAAAACGCGCTTGCCGACACATTGGCGGATATATCCCATCAGTTAAAAACGCCACTAACCGCAGTGATGGTAATGGTGGAACTTTTAGAGGATGCGCCGCCGGAAAAAGCCTCGGAATTTATTACCCATCTCAAACAAGGACTGACACAAACCGGATGGCTTGTTAATTCCCTGCTGAAAATAGCCAAATTGGATTCTGGCAGTGTTGTTTTTAGCCCTGTGAGTATAAGCGCAAGCTCTCTTTTGAATTTGGCATTGCAGCCCTTACAGATTCTTTTAGACATTAAAAGCCAGCAAGTGAACCTCACCGGGGAAGCGGAGTTTCTGTGTGACAAAAATTGGACGGCAGAAGCATTAACCAATATTATCAAAAACGCTTCGGAGCATTCGCCGGAGGGCAGCATAATAGAAATATCCGCCGGGGTTAATCCCCTTACAAGCTGGTTATCCGTAACCGACAACGGAAAAGGCATATCAACTGCGGAAATAAAAAGCTTGTTCAGGCGGTTCGGTGGTTCACAGCAGGGTACGGGCATTGGCCTGCCGCTTGCGCTTGCCATTATGCACGGGCAAAATGGTGATATGGAAGTTGACGGCGGCGGGAACGGACAGGGCGCAACATTTACATTAAAATTCTATAGTGACTAAACTGTCACTTAAAAATCAGTTTTAGTCACCGTACAGTCACTTTCGCCCCTTATACTGTTTTCAAATAGCAAAACCGAAAGGGGCGATAAATATGAGTATTTTACAAGTAAAGAACTTAACCAAAACTTATGGCAAAGGCGACGCACAAGTGAACGCTTTGGACGGCGTTTCTTTTGATGTGGAAAAAGGCTGCTTTGTTGCGATTGTTGGTGCATCAGGAAGCGGAAAGTCCACTTTGATGCATTTATTAGGCGGCGTAGACCGTCCGACTTCCGGCAAGGTTGTCATTGACGGCCAAGATATTTTTTCCATGAACGAATCCAAACTAGCCGTTTTTAGACGCCGCAACATGGGGATTGTGTACCAGTTTTATAATCTGATACCAACCCTTACCGCCGAAGAAAATATAATGCTGCCTTATTTGCTTGACAGGCGCAAACCTGATAAATCCACCCTAAAGAATTTGCTGGAAATAATCAGGCTTGAAAACAGGGCAAAGCATTTGCCGGGCGAATTATCCGGTGGTCAACAGCAAAGAGTATCCATTGCAAGGGCCTTGATTAACAGCCCCGCCGTGATTTTGGCAGACGAGCCAACAGGCAATCTTGACAGTAAATCCGGCAAGGATATTTTGGAACTACTGGTAATGGCAAACAAACGCTATAACCAAACCCTGATAATGATTACTCACGACGAAAAAATAGCATTACAAGCCGACAGAATCATCACCATCAGCGACGGACGCATTTTGCGTGACGAGGAGGTGCGGTGATGAAACTTAGTGCAAAATTGGCATTGCAGCATTTGAGAAACAATCCTAAACGAACGGCATGGACGCTGTTTAGCATTGTGCTGGCCACGGGAATGCTGGTAGCAATCGGTGGTTTTGGCGTAAGCGGAGCCGTTGGCTTGGAGGCGTTAATAGACACAGTAGACGGCATCGACAGCGGAACCGCAGAAATAATTTCTCTTTCCCTTGCGGCGGTACTTGGTGTTGTAGTAGCGTTTGTCAGCGCGGTTGTTATATCAAACACTTTTCGTGTATCAGCAATGGAACGCTCAAAGCAATTCGGCATACTAAAAAGCGTGGGCGCAACAAAAAAACAAATCCACGCGACAGTCATGTATGAAGGATTATTTTTATTGCTGGCCGGATTGCCCCTTGGGTTAATTGCGGGATTTGGCATGAAAGCTCTCGCGCTTGTTGTGATAAATCAAATGGTGGATTTTTCCACAATCAGTGACACCGTGCGGTTTAGGTTTGAAATTGAGCCGGCAATTCTGCTGATTACCATAGTGCTGTCTACGCTGGCGGTTTTGTTTTCGGCATGGCTTCCCGCAAGAAAGGCCGCCAAAACCCCCGCC
>WQSB01000091.1 GCA_009788085.1 Defluviitaleaceae bacterium | reverse complement strand
CCAAACGGAACCGGCTCGGAATTCAACTGGCTCGCGAAGCGGTCATGCGCGGCAAGGGCGGCAGGCGCGAAAGCGGCGTCTGTCTGACGGCCGCCTCTTGCGCGGGAGGGGCTTTGATGCTGCTGGATAAGGCGCAGGGCCGCAGCGGGAGGCGTTCTGAACTGAACCATAATATCCACCATGTCATTGGGGTTATCGGACAGTGCATAGATGCCTTCAAAGCCAAATACTCCTATAGCATCTTGATATATGGTGCTGGTCAAGAATGCTAAGCTTTCGTCGTCCGCTGCGGTGCGTACGCGCTCGCCACCAGTGATAATTCCACTGCTGATGCAAAGTGCTTCCGCCATAGCGGCAGCTACAGCCGGGCCTAAATCTTGCGCGTCAGACACAGCTGCGGTGGGTTCTTGTGTAACTTCATAAGTAAGCTCTTGCTCTGGTAATTCTTCTGTAATGTACTGCGCAAAAGTGGGCGTGATTGTTGATACCACCATCAACAACGCCAAAAACGATGCCAAAATCTTTGATTTTCTTTTTAACAAGTTTCTCGTACCTCCTTCTAAAAAATCATGACTTGACCTGCGGTGTTCATGTTGCGTTTGTCTTTTTGCGCATTCCTCCTTATCTACTGCTTATATTTATCTTAGCCCTCCGTTAAAAACCGCATAAATACACGAAAAAGCGGCATTTTTTCGAAGGGTGAGATATCGCCAAAAAATCAAATAAAAAGGTGGCATTCCTCCCGTTGCAAGGCGCAACTTAAGGATAGCCACCTGGTGACATGAAAAAAATACAATTAATTGCTCTGCTCTGTAGGATTATGGGACAATTCAGCATTTTGTACCCCCACACTAGCCTTTCCAACTATTGTAACATAAATTGAAGAAAATTACCAATTTTTTTTTGGCCCACGGAAATTCAAAAATTTTATAGTTTAGCAGTATACACGAAGGGGTGCCCTACTGCAAACATTTTTTGGAAATTTCAGGCGGATAATTGACAAGCTTAGTGCAGATATAGACGTTTCAGTTGAAAACGCTGTAATGACTTCTTGCACAACTTCAAAATTTTCGGAGAGGGCTTAGCGCAAGCACGAGACGAAAATTACAGTTGCGCAAGAGGTCTAATAGCTAAAAGTTTGGATTGCGGTAAACTCAACACTAAAGGATTCGGGTATGAAATCGTTGCAGAGCTCCACCACAATAAGCCATTGCGCCATATCGTGGGTTCCAATCATTGGTGTAAGGCGGTTTATAACAATAAGGCCTTTTTCATTAACGCTTTCAACACGATGTTCTGTAGAGCCGCTGGTCTCCTGAACCGAAATAATCACAAGAAAATTTTCATCAAAAAAAGCATCGGGATAATCAAGTCCTAAATCATGTTCTACACTGGAATGCCATGAGCTGCGGTATGCCGCGATAAATTGACTAAGCTCGTGAGCGGAGGTTACCGTCACCGGGGCAGCTTCCACCCGGCCGTGATGATATATTGTTCGAATATAACGGGAGTTAAAGCCCTGCCGGTTTTCGGGAAAAGTTAAAAAAAACGAATCTGAAAGCGAGCCTGGCTCCCAATTTGTTTCGGCACCGATTACTTCAACAACAAATCCAAGGGGAACAAACGTGCGGCTGTTGACAATCAGCGGCGTGCCCATCCCTCCCGGCAACGGCTGATTGATGACAACGGACGCATTCACCCCGTTCCCGGTGATAAGAACAGAGCGGGTTGCCCCATTCCATTCGATACTAACCCCAAAGGCTTCCGCTATTGTGCGCAGCGGCACCATCGGTTGGCCGTATGCCAAAAAAATAGGCGCGTCGCTGGCACGTCTCTCACCGTTAAAAACATAATTCGCGCTACCTATTATAAAGTGAAGCTCCGCGCGCGGCTCGGGCACTTCGTATATCCTTCTTTCAGCCGTGACGGGTACATACAAAGCCAAGACCATCATAAGTATTAACGCAATTGCAATAAGCCTCTTTGTTTTTGTCATAATATCGCCTCCTTGTGTTAAATTATAGCACAGAACTGTGGGTCTGCCACAAAAATACTCTTTGGTATTGACGGGAAAGTACTTATGATTAATAATGCTACAGGCCTGATAAAAAAAAGGAGTCAACTATGCTTATTCGCGATACTATGTTGGAACGTCGCAGTTTAATACACGCCTTTAACGAATTAAAAGATAAACGGTTTATATTTGTAAAAGCGGCGGCGGGTTATGGCAAGACCGTAGCCGTAACTCAGTGGCTTAACAGGGATACCCGCGCCAAGGTTATTCTTTCTCTGGATGAATATGACAATAACCTCTCAGTTTTTTGCGAGCGTTTTTGTGCCATGCTTTGTGCTTGCCAGCCTAAAAATAAAACGTTGTCGGATATTGTTTCACACCGCTCCTTTCAAAGTGCGCCCGAGTTATTTTCATTTCGGGCAATTTCTGCGCTTTCACCCATAAAAAAAGCGGTAGTTGCCATAGATGATTTGCATCTGTTGCATAACGATGCAATATTACGGCTTCTCCTTGTTTTTATTAAGCGTTTGCCGGAGAATTTTCAAATTGTTTTGATTAGCCGGAGCGACATGCCGAGCGATTTTTCAGAATTGTGGTTAAAGAATCAGTCCTCGTGCATAGGCGAGGAGAAGTTCCTTTTCACCGATAATGAAATAATGGCCCTGTATAATAACCGGGGCAACCGTATAACACAGTCTCAGGCCTCGGATATCCTTTGTCAAACCAATGGCTGGGCTATAGGGATAAATGCGTTTTTGCTCTCCGGCGGACAAACCTGCGGCAAAGTGTATGATTATCTGGACAGCTTTATTCAAACAAATGTATGGGAAAAATGGGATGAGGAAACCCGTGAGTTCATGCTCCGCACCGCAATGCTGAGGGAGCTTACCCCTTCCTTGTGCGAAGCAATGACGGGGGTTTCCCATAGTGACAGGTTCCTTGAAGAGCTAGTACAAAAAGGCGCGTTTATTACGCAATTGCGGGATGATACTTATCGTTATCATCATTTGTTTCTGTCATTTCTCAGGCGTATGGCAGAGGAGCGTGGCGAGGGTTATTTAATGACCCTTTTGAAAGATGAGGGAAATTGGCACTTATCGCAGAATAACTTTTCCAAGGCCGTTGATTGCTTTATCCGGTGCAAAAATCATGAGGGCATTGGAAAAAGCTATGTCGAGCTGGTAACCTCCGGCAACAGAGACTATGTATTGGCACGGCTTTTGCCTGTATTTAACCACCCCGAGGTCTTTGCCGCGACCAAGTGGTATCCGCACCTATTGTATGTGGCCGCTTCGTGCGCTTTTTTCGAAGGCCGTGTGGATGACGTGATTTTTTTTATGGACGAATATTACGCCAGGCATTCTGAAATTGAATGCCCGGTTCTTGCGCGTGATATCGTCCTTATGCGCTTTTGGGATTTTCGCATACCTCTCACCGAGGCTTTGGAAAAGGCTGACGATTTTCCTGCCTTGCCCGATTCGGCCATGGCCAGAAGTGTCTCTATGCATATGCCGTTGTACCATCGCGGTGTTGTTGACTTTTCGGAAATCACCTCGGATGAAGGGCGACTGATGGAAGAAAAGCTAAGCGCGTTTTTTCAAAAAATAGGCTGTATATCTTATGAAGTACGGGTTATGCGGGTTGAAACAGTGATAACGGGTATATTGTATGAACAGGGCAATTTGACAAAGGCCTATGAACATGCCGTAATGGCCGCAGCAACGATGAAAAGCCATTTTCCGGCAGACTCAAAGGTTTGTGCCCTGTCGATTTTGGTTTGTGTGCTGGATGTGGTAGGCGAGATTGCCGAGGCCGATTCCATCCTGCAATCCATATCCCGGATGATTGACGAAGACAAGGCATATCATTTAACCCCTAATTTTAATGCGTTTGCCGCGCGTCGCAAGATAGCGGCAGGGAATAAAAAAGCCGCCGAGGAATGGCTTGGTGCGTACCAAAGCCAAGGCGACCCAACCTTGTATGGAATATATATTGATTTTACAACATGCCGTGCCTTTATAATCACCGGCCAATACGACAGTGCCATTGTTTTGTTAAAAAAGATTTTGGAGATTGCAGGCTCATTTAACAGGTCGCTGGACATTCTTGAGGCGTATATTTTGCTGGCGGTTGCTTATTGGAAAAAGAAGCGGGGATTCCAAAACGAAGCGTTGAATTGCCTGGAAAGCGCGGCTTTGACAGCTATGCCATATGGTTATGTGCAAATGTTCCTGGCCGAAAGCTCCGCGCTTGCCGGTATGTTTTATAAACTGCAAAAGCGTGTAGAGCAGCAAAAGGACAAAGAGCATCTCAGCTTTATTAAAATGCTGTATCTGAAAATCCGGAGCAGCACAAATAATATGGAGAAAGCTGGGGAAATATCCGTAAAATTTACGGATAAGCAGAAAGCGGTAATGGATTTGCTTTGCCAAGGCAAAACACGCAAGGAAATTGCCGAAATTTTAGGCATAAAACAACCCACTCTCCGCACCCACCTTGACGCTGTCTACGGAAAACTTGAAGTGTCAAATGCGGTGGATGCGGTAGCAAGGATAAATGCATTGAAATTACTGGAATAAAAATATTTTTATCAACAAATTAATTTAAAAAATCGCAAAACACCCCCCCTTACTGCCGCTCCAAACAAAACCAGATGTGCTATTGTAGCAAGCATATAACGGCTAAGAATACAATACGAGAGGTAAGGGGTATCAACATGAAAATTAAACTGCGCACGAAGGTTGTCGGAGGTTTTTTATGTGTCTTTTTGCTGGCGGTGGTTCTGGGGATATTTAACTTCTATACCATCCGGCGTATGGATAACATGTATCAGCAAATGTATCTGCTGACGGAATTAAGCGACACATCCAACAACCTTGTGGAGGCGCACCATATTTGGCTGCGCAATTTGCTTTTTTCATTTTTGTACGACCGGCCGTTTCCCGGCGGGCTTAACCCACATACATGCATCTATGGTAACTGGCTTGCGGGGCCAATGCCCGACATGATTGACGATGCCCAGTTGAGGTTTCTTATAGATGAGGTTTTTCAGCCGCACTACGATTTGCATGTTCAGGGCGGGGTTGCCTTGGAGCTTAGGGAAGAGGGGCGCATAGAAGAAGCCCTTCAGCTGATATATGATGTTGTACACCCCGCAGGCATTGAATCCACCACAAGGATAACCGCTTTAAGTAACCGCTATATAGAGCTGCGGGACTTGCAGATTCAAGAAATCAGCGATTTTGTGACGCAGTCCCAACGGAACATCACTTATATACTTATATTTGGCGTGGCTATTTTTCTGATAATGATTGTGCTTGTCACCAAAAGCATACTGTCCCCAATCAAAAAAATTGTGGCCTTGGTTTCGGACGTTACTCATGGCAGACTGCATTTGAACAGGCAGGAGTACAATCTGGCAAACGATGAAATAGGCCAGCTTGCCAGCGACACATACGACCTTGCGGACATGATTAAAACAATGGTAGAGGACTTGACCACTATCCGCGAAATTTACAATGTGCAGGGCAACAGCAAATACAGAATAGATGCCAACAAGTACAGCAACTCATTCAGAGATATGATTGAAAGCGTAAACACAATTTTTGACGAGGAACTGGCTAATGTAACTAGTTTAATTGAAGCGTTAAACAAAATAAGCGAAGGCGACTTGGAAAATATTCCGATTTACGAAATGGAAGGCGATTGGGCCAAGCAGCCACAGGCACTTCGCGCTGTTATCGCAAGCCTTACAGATATCCACCAGTCCGCAATTTATTTGGCGGAAAGTGTTTCCGAGGGTAAGCTGGACGCGCAGGTTGACCCGTCAAAATTCAGCGGACGCTGGGCGGAGCTTGTAACTACTCTAAACGGCCTTGTACATGCCGTGGACGAACCCCTTAACGCGATAAACCTAGGTATGCATGAAATGATGAACGGTAATTTCAACTTGGAAAGCGTTAACCGTAAAATTGAAGCGGCAAATATAAACGCGCAAGCGGAAAGCTACAAAGGGGTATTCCGGGAAGTAATAGAAACAATAGACGCCACCTTTGAAGGAGTTTCTTCCTATATAAATGAGCTTGAGGATGTTCTTGCAAAGCTGGCGGAGGGCAACCTTGCGCAAAAAATCGACCGCGAGTATGTAGGCTCCTTTGACTTAATCAAGCGTTCGGTCAACAGTATTTTGGTGCGGCTTAACACCACGATGGAAGATATCAGGCTGGTTGCCGACGGCGTGGCCACGGGCGCGGTTCAGTTTTCGCAAAGCGCGACAGACCTTGCCACTGGCACAACCGAGCAAATGACCCAGCTGGAGGATTTATCCGCAAGGGTTTCCGATGTAAACAACCGCTCCAGAGACAATGCCGAAAGTGCGCAAAAGGCCGCGGATTGGGCAGTAGACTCTAAAGACAATGCCGAAAAAGGAAACACGGAAATGAAGAGCCTTTTGACCGCAATGGAGCAAATAGTAAGCTCTGTTGATAAAATTTCTGAAATTAACAAAACCATTGACGGTATCGCGTTCCAAACAAATCTGCTTGCCCTCAACGCCTCGGTTGAGGCTGCCCGTGCCGGCGAGCACGGCAGAGGCTTTGCCGTGGTTGCCGAAGAAGTGCGTGTTTTGGCAACCCGCACAAGCGAGGCCGCAAAACAAGCCGAAGAGCTTATGAAGGAAACAATTGACAGTATCAACGAAGGAAAGGAAAAAGCCAACGATTCCGCAAAAGGTTTGGATAAAATCGTTTCCGATGTTGTAAATGTTTCAGGCGTCGTAACAGAAATTCGTGAAGCTTCGCTTACTCAAACCCAATCCGTTGAGGAAATCAACAGCGGGCTCGTGCTCATCAACGGCCTTGTTCAAACCGCTGCCGCCGCCAGCGAGGAAACCGCTGCTGCCGCCGAAGAACTGAGCGCGACGGTTGATATGCTAAAGGAAAAACTGGCATTCTTCCAAACCCATATCGGTATGCCGAAAATCAGCACAATATGGAAAGAGGCAACCGTAACCGCCGTGCCGCCGTCTTCACAGCCCTCCAATGTTGAAGGCGAAAAGAAATCTTATGACAACGGGGAAATAATTCTTAGTGAAGGTGATGCCGATACAAGCAGCATGTACCTTGTATCCAGCGGAAGCGTTGACGTTTACAAGGCTTACGGCAAAGCCAACGAAGTGCTTCTCTCAACTTTAAGCTCTGGCGCACTGTTTGGCGAAATGTCGCTGTTCCTGAAGGAGCCTCGCACGGCCACCGTTATAGCGCGCGGGCCCGTAACATTAACCGAGGTAAACGAAAGCGATATGTACAATCTTATGAAAAACAACCCCGAATTTGCGTATTCCATTGCAAAGACACTGTGTGCACGATTGAAAAATATGCTTCTTACACTGGATGCGTATTAATAGGGATGTGAAAGGGGATGTGTGTTGTTGTTTGACTATGAAGTATTAAAATCCTATTCAGATGCCCGAAAGTATCCCAAAAATGAAATCATTATTAGTGAGGGAGCGGAAAGCCCGTTTAGCCTTTACGTTATTTTAAGCGGCTCTGTTCGGGTGGTAAAAGAATATGGAAAGTTTACTCAGTCAGTTGTCGGCATTTTGGAAAAGGGGGATTTTTTTGGTGAGATGTCCCTGTTTATGAGGAAGCCGCGCACTGCCACGGTCATAACCGCAGAAGAAACCGTTCTTATGGAAATTACTCAAGAAAATGTATATGAAGTGATTAGACTTAACCCGCAGATGTTTTACGGCATCCTAAAAGCCCTGTGTATTCGGGTGGATGAATTGAACAGTAGGGTGCGTTCGCTGGGTATGAAATAAAAAATAGGAGGCGATAGGAGGAAATGCTTGTGGAAATACCCGGGATGCCAAGCATCGGCGCAATATGGAAAGAGGCCGGGGCGACTTCTCAGACGGCGCATCTTTCCAATATTGACGGCGACATAAAATCCTTCAGCAATGGCGAAATAATTGTCCGTGAAGGTGACCCTCCCACAAACACTATGTATTTTGTAATAAGCGGGAGCGTGAACATATACAAGGCGTATGGCAAATCCAAGGAAGTGCTTCTTGCCGTTTTAGGCCCAGACTCATTTTTCGGTGAGATGTCCCTTTTTTTAGGCGAGTATCGTTCAACAACTGTCACAGCCAATGGTCATGCAATGATTGTAGAGGTAAATAAAGAAGATATGTATAAATCTATGGCAGCTAACCCAAGTCTCGCGTATTCCATGGTAACAACATTATGCTCGCGGCTTAAAAATATGTTGCTGATGTTGGATGCATGTTAGGCAATCGCGAAAGGGATGTTCTGATTGAAAATAAAAACATATGGTTGCCGGGCTTCCGCGCCTTTTTCTCATATAGAGGGGTCTCGGTACGGGGGCAATACGTCTTGTATGACCGTGGAATCCAAAGGGATTACTGTCATCGTTGATGCGGGAAGCGGGCTTATGATGCTTGAAAAGGAGCTGCGTGAGGCCGGCCCAGACAGACTAAAAAAGTCAAAATTTAATGTGTTAATCAGTCATTTGCATCTCGACCATATTATTGGCTTCGGGACTTTTTCACCCGTTTGGGATAAGGACAGCGACATGCGAATTTTCACTTGTGTCCGTGACGAACGTCCCCTTAAGGAGCAGGTTTTTGGGGTGTTTAAGCCGCCTTATTGGCCCGGCTCCCTTGTGGATGTCTCACAGGCGCAGTGTGTTCCCGTTGAAAGCGGTGTGACCTTTAATATCGGTCATCTTGCAGTTACACCTTTTAGGGCCAACCATCCGGATATAACTCTTTCCTTTTATATATCAGACGGCGAAAAAAGCTTTGTACACTTGCTGGATAACGAAATTTCGGGCATGGAGGGGCAGGCTTATAACAAGTTGCTTAAATTGTGTAGCGGCGCGGATTTGGTTGTTTTTGACTCTGCCTATTCTAAAGAAGATTACTCGAGGTTCAAGGGCTGGGGCCATTCCACTGTTGAGCAGGGCGTAATGCTGGCAAGGCAGTGCAGGCCGAAGCGCATGATGTTCTCCCATTTTGGGCAACAGTACAGCGACGAGCAAATAGACGGCTGGGCACGGTTTTTTGAAGGGGAAACTTGTTGCGAATTTATTTTGGGGAGTGACAGAGAGATAATAGACTTGTAGTCACAAGCCGGAGGTGGGAGCAAGTGAAAAAACGAATTGTTGTGCCTGTTGCTGTTCTTGTTTTAATTTTTTCGGGCGTGGCTGCGTTCTTTATTTTTCCAGACCGCGAGTATGAATATGTGTTTCGAATCTGGAGGGAGGCGGAGGCCGTTGCTATTACTCCTGTCTCGTCTTTTGATGCGATTTCAAACCCGCAAAATGTTTTTGATGAGCTTTATTACCCCATAGGCATCGCGCTGATGGGTACATATTTGGTTGTGGCGGATTCTATGTGTGACCGCGTGCAAATTTTGGATGGCAGGGACAACAGGCGCATTGGAATGCCGGGGCGTTATGGACTCTCTTATTATTATGCCGGCGCGTTTGTGGACGGTTTTCTTGAGCACGCCATGTTTATGAAGCCCTCCGGTGTTTTTGTTACGCCGGCTGGGGATATTATCGTGGCCGACACAGGCAATCATGCGATTCGCAAAATTCGTGGCGAGTTTGTTATTACAATCGCGGGCAGGGGAGTGCCGGGCTTTCGGGACGGGGAAGAGGGCGATGCCTTGTTTAACGAGCCCCGTGCCGCGGTAATGTGTGAATTGGGTTATATTTATGTGGCTGATACGCTGAACCATGTTTTGCGGCGGATTTCACCCTATGGAGGTGTGAGCTTGTTTGCGGGGGCGGCGGGGGTCAGCGGTTTTGTTGACGGGGCTTTGCTTGAAGCCAGATTTTTTGAACCCTCGGGGCTTTATATTACCGGCGAGGGTGTTTTGTATGTAGCCGATTCGGCAAATCATTCCATCCGCAGAATCGAAAACGGCGTGGTCAGCACCGTGGCGGGACAGCCGGGTGAACCGATTAGATTTTCGGATTATTTTGAGGGCGGATTTGTGGACGGCCCAAATTACTATGCGCGGTTTGACTTCCCCCGTGATGTGGCATTATTGCCGGATGGTTCGATTTTGGTGGCGGACAGCCTGAACCATTCCATTCGTTTAATCACAGAGGAAAGCACTCGAACGCTGCTGGGCGGCGGTTTGGCCGGGCGTTTTCACGAATCCGCCGAAAATTTAAGTCTTACGCGGCCAGAGGGAATTGCTACAGACGGCGAAACATTGTTTATTTCTGACACCATGAATAATCGCATAGTTGCTGTGGAGCTTACAGAAAGAGTTTTGGCGGGGCGGCCGTCGCGCAATGAAATGCTTGCGGCCACGGGGCTTACAACCAACTCGCGCTTTGCCTTTCGTGGTGATATCCGTGTGTTTATTGGTGGGGAAAGAATTGACATGGGTCGTGTCCCACCGTGGATTAGTGGAGATTCGATTTTTATTCCTGTTCGCCCATTGCTGGAGGCGTTGGGTGCAGGGGTTCATTTGGACGAACGTACAGGCGAACTTTCGATTTTTATATATGACACGGTGACTGTGCTTGCCCGTGACAGAGATTATTTTATTATGAGGGGTGTTATGGTGACAACTTTGAACGAGCTGAACCGCTTGTTCCCATACACAATCGAATGGTTTCCGGAGCTTAGTTTAATCACGATTTACGCGCCGCGTGACCTGAGAGTGTGATGTGAAATGTATAAAAAATTAAAAATTATTCTGCCGACGGGGCTGTTTATTATATTCGCGCTGGTTCAATTTTTTGAGTTGATTCCGACGGTAAATGATATCATACATGATAATGTGATGGTTTCTGAACGCGCACCATCAGATGAAATAATAATTGTGGGTATAGACCAGCGCACTATAAACGAAATAGGCACTTGGCCGCATCCGCGCTTGTATGTGGCAGAAGCAATTTATCGCCTTGCACAAAATGGTGCGGCGGCTATTGGCGTAAACATTTTGTATAGCACATACGGTGCTTTTCCCGAATATGACGAACTTTTGGTTTATGCGGCACAAGTTGCAGGGGATAGGCTTGTGTTGAGTGGCGAAGGGATTCTGACCCCTGCCATATTTCAAGACCCGGACGCGCTGCTTCAAATAGATGACTATGAACTTCCCTTTGACGCCCTTGCTGCTGTTTCAAATGTTGGTTTTTGGAATGCCGTTTCTGATGCAGATGGAGTAATGCGCCGTGCACTTACCGCCATGCGTTTTGGGGATATTACGGTACATTCGTTCCCCTTTGAAGTGTATCAGGCATACCGACGTTCAAGAGGGATGGCCCCGATGGAGGATATTCCGTTGGACGAAAACGGCCTGTTTCCCATTCGTTTTGTGGGTGGGCCAAATACTTTTACATCGGTGTCCTTGTGGGGCGTAATTAATGAAGAGTATCCCTCCGCAATGTTTAGGGACGCGATTGTTTTAATCGGCCCCTTTGCACCGGGGATTGGTGACAGCAATTTTGCCACGCCACTGGAACGTGGAGTCACCACTCATGGGATAGAGCTTAACGCCAATATTATTCAAAACTTTATCGAGGGCATATTTATAACGTATGCCCCATGGTGGATTAATTTAATTGTTTTGGCCCTTTGCGCGCTTATTGTAATTTTGCTGTTTCACTGGCTGAGGCCGGTTTCGGCGTTTTTGATTACCATAGTGCTTGCGGCGGCCTTGCTTATAGGCTCGCG
>WQSB01000090.1 GCA_009788085.1 Defluviitaleaceae bacterium | reverse complement strand
CCAAGACGACATACGAAATGATGGACTTAATCACCGGCATGGCCAAAAAAAATAACCAGACCCTTGTAATCGTAACCCATGACACAGAAATTTCACAATATGCCGACCAGATTATAAGCATCCGCGACGGCAATGTTGAAAGCATAACAGACGTTGCAAAAGACGAAGCACCCGCAGAGACGGAGGAGATTGAGGCAGAGGCTCATTTGGAGGAAGAGGTTGGGCATGACAATACAGAATGATTTGGATGCGATTGTCGGCAGAATAAATCAAATAATACCGGACGCCAAGGTATATCTGTTCGGCTCGTATGCCATAGGAAAGCAAAGAAAAGACAGTGACATCGACCTCTGTGTTGTTGCGCCGAATTATGATGAGCGTCGGATGCAGGTATTGTATTCGATACGGACAGCTATAAGGGGCGCGACTAATTTGCCGGTAGACATTTTGGCGTTTACAAACGAGGAATTTGAGAGCAAGTTAAGTTCGAAGTCTACAATTCAATATACAATAGCAAATGAGGGGGTGTTGCTAAGTGAGCAGCACAAGGCTTTATAACGAATGGATGAAGTATGCTCAGGCGGACTATACAGCTGCTGTTCACCTTACAAGCCACCATCCTATACAGCTTGAAATAGTTTGCTTTCATTGTCAGCAAGCGGGTGAGAAAGCGTTAAAAGCTGTTTTGGCATTTCATGATGAGCCCATCCCCCGGACACATAATCTTTATGAGTTATTGCAGCTATGTGAGGTTCACTATCCCGAGATAGTAGACGCGCTTGTAAATCAAGCCGACCAGCTAACCAACTTTGCCGTAGTTGCTCGTTATCCAAATGATGAAATGGCAGTGACAGAAACAGATATGAAGCTCGCGCTTACATGTGCGGAACAGGTATCTTCATACATCAAAAAACTGATTATATAAACGAGAAGGGGAATAAGGATGAAAATGAACCGAACGAAAATGCGGCAGGTGGGTAGGATGTTCCTGACCACGCTGATGATGTTATTGGTGCTAACGATGGCAATGCCATCAATGATGGTGAGGGCTGATGGTGGCGACCCGGGTTCGAATGGCGGCACACCGGACCCACCGTGGCCAGGTTGGCCTAATTTGCCACCGGGGACAGTCATCCCTCCTGGCAACCCGGGGCTTCCAGGCCCTCCGGGCCCTCCGGGAGCAGACGCACCGCCACCGATAAACCCATTATTGCGGATGGTTTCGGCCAACAATATAGCAGTCGAACCCGGGGAAACAATCGAAGTAATCGTAACACTTCGCAATGTGGGGACTGACGTAGCACATCATAATTTTACAGTGGCATCGACATCGGCGGAAGCCCCATTTTCTGTGGAATTTTTAAATAATTCCAACAGCATACGCCGCATTAACGCAAATGCGCAGGCAAACCTGGCAATGCGGATTACCGTTGACGCCAACGCTACGCCGGGAAGCTCGCATACAATTACACTTGACCATTTTTACCGAGACGAGAATAATCACACCCACGATGGACGCGACACGATTAATGTGCGTATTGTTGGTGAGGTTGAAGAGGTTGGCGAACCTGTCGTAAGGCTTCGCGGCTTCCAAACGGAGGCGGGGATGCTTTCGCCGGGGCAGACCTTTACGGTGGTTGCCAATATCGAAAACACCGGCAATCGTGAGGCGAGGGATGTTCAGGTAAGTCCCGTCAGCACGGACAACATTTTCTTCACGGGGGACGCGAGTCAGTTTGTGTTCAGGACTATGGCGGTGGGGCAATCGAGCCAGCTGCATTTTACGTTTCAAACCGACAGGAATATCAACAGCGGCACGTTCCGGCTGGATTTTATAGTCAGTTATCGCGATGAAAACGGCAACCGTATGGAGGACCAGGAATTTGAATTCCGGGTGCATGTCTACGCGCCGGAGGAAGATGAAGATGCCCTCACCAATTTGGAAATCCGCAACATAGTGTCGCCTACGGGGCGGCTGACTGTGGGGCAAACGGGCACACAAAACATCACTTTCTACCTATATAATATTGGCGACTCGGAAGTGCGAAATATTCAGGTTCAGGCACAACCGGAAGCCGCGCTTCTTCCTGCGTCGCAGCCTATAATTATAGTGCCGGCTCTTGCGCCGGGGCAAGGTGTGCCGATGGAGTTTAGTTTTTCGGTATCCTCCGACCTTGCGACGCAAACTCGCATCCACACTGTGCGTTTTAACGTAAGTGACAGGGACGGCTCGTTATTTGACCGCGTTGCGTCAATCAGTGTTTATAATCCTACCCGTGAAGACGACGAGCCCGGCCAAGGACTTTTCCAAATACCAAGGGTAATTGTGTCGGAATATTCTGTGTATCCGGCCATTCCGCGCGCGGGGCAGCCCTTCGATATGGAAATCACCTTCCGCAACACAAATTCCAGAATCGCCGTAAATAACGTGCGTATTACCCTTATTCCCGCTACAGAGGGCGACCGTGCTATGGCGGTGTTTACCCCCATCGGCGGCAGCAATACCATTTTTATTGATTTCATCCCGCCAAACGGCGAGGTTACAAAAAATTTGCGCTTCTTTACGATTCCCGATGTTATGCCGCGGGCATATACCCTGCGCGTATTGTTTGATTATCAGGACGAAGAAATGCGCAGCCACGACGCGGAGGAGCAGCTTTCCATCAGCGTTGCCCAAAGAACCAGCCTTGAGGCCATCTGGAGAAGCCCTATTCCCCCATCCGTAAGCGTGGGCGACATGGTATTTTTCGAATTCCAAGCCACCAACACCGGCCGTGTTGACCTAAACAATGTTCGTGTGCGCATGGAAGCCCCCGATGCCCCGTGGGAAGTAGGCTCGGCGGGTATGTATCTCGGGCCGATTCGCGCCCAGGGAGTCATTCATTTCAGCGGACATTTCACCCCATGGGAGGCGGGCGAATTCCAAGGCACGGTCATTATCTACGGCGAGGACGCCACTGAGGACATTGTGGAATACCGCCACGAATTCACCTTGTTTGTAGACGAAGGCTGGGGCATGGGCGGCGACTGGCCGGACGCATGGGGTGACGGCGGCCGTGACCCATGGTTTGACGATGGTTGGGGCATGGACGAATGGGAAGAGCCCCTTGGCTATTGGAACGAGTATGGCGAGTGGGTGTATTTTGATGACGGCTTTGATTTTGTGGAGTTTATCCGCAGGCCGGCTGTGTGGATACCTGCGGCGGCCGTGGCTTTGGCGGCTGTTATCGCAGCAGTTGTGATTGTGCGCAAAAAACGCTCGAAGCTGGATTTTGACGATGATGATTTATAACATGACTGCCGAACCGGTGGAAGGAGGGTAGTGCATGAGAAACCTTGACGTTTTGGGCATGTGTCTGCGAAATTTAATCAAACGCAAGCTGCGCACATTTTTGACTATGCTGGGTGTAATCATTGGTACGGCGGCATTGGTGCTGACCATATCTTTGGGGCTGGCCAACGAGGCCCGCTTCGACCGCATGGTTGACGAATGGGACAGGGACTTGACCATTATTCAGGTACAGGAAAGCGGCGGATGGCAGCCTAACCCGGAAACGGGGGAATGGGAGCAGGGCGGGCTAAATCCCGACCTCAACGATGAGGGCGTGGCTATGCTGCGGGCAATCGAGGGTGTGCGAAGCGTGTCGCCGTCCTTGCGTGGCGCGGGGATTCACCTGCGCTCGGGGCCGTATATTGCCAGCCTGTGGGACACCCAGGGTATCGACCCCGCCACCATGTATACCATGGGGCATGAGTTAATATACGGGCGGCTTTTGGAGCCGGACGACCCCTTCGGCTCGGTGGTTGTGGGCGCGTACGTAGAGCTGTTTTTCTTTATGCAGGGCTTTGGCAGCAGCTGGGAGCGTATGCAACGCCTGTGGATGGGCGAATCACTGGAGGACATCGAGCAGTTTGTTGACATGATTAACGACACGATTGCGTTCTCCTACGACAGTAGTTTCATATGGCGGGATCAAGGCGATATGGACATCGCGGATGCGTTCCGGCCGATTCGCTCGTTTCCGCTGAACGTGGTGGGAGTTTTCGCTCAAACAGGCATGTGGAACGTGGATGAGGCCATTTTTATGGATATCGAATCCGTGCAGGAGCTGACCATTTTGTCCATGGAGGCCCAGCGCGACCAAATGCAGGAATGGGGGCATTTCTCCACGCTTCCGCCCAACCTAAGAGAGAATTTTGACCAAGCCATCGTGCGCATATATGATGTCCGCGATGTTGTGTACGTTACCGACTATATCCGCGCATTGGGCTTTAATGCATGGAGTGACGGTGAGGGCATCGCCCGCCGTCAGGAAATGCAGCAGGGCACCCTCGGAATGCTGATGGCCATTGCAGCGGTCAGCATTGTTGTGGCCGCCATTTCCATTGCCAACACAATGATTATGGCTGTGTACGAGCGCACCCGGGAAATCGGCGTCATGAAGGTAATCGGCGGCGCAATCGCAGATATCCGCAAGATGTTTCTGCTGGAAGCCGCGCTGATTGGCCTTTTCGGGGGCATCCTTGGCGTCGCCCTGAGCCTCGGCGGCTCCTATGTGATGAATAATATTGAGCTCGAAGTCTTGCGCAACATGGGCGTCGGCTCCACAGATGCAGGTGACGTCACTTCGTTAATCACACCGTGGCTGATGGGTGTCGCCCTTGCTTTCGCCAGCTTAATCGGGCTGGTTTCAGGCTATTTCCCCGCCCGCCGCGCCACTAAATTAAGCGCGCTGGAGGCTATTAGAACAGATTAAAGACGTGCTGTTGCCCCGCGTTCAAACAGAGGAGGGTTTCTTCCGGGTTCGGGAATGTGACGCGCTTTCACATTTCCGAACCCGGCAGCAAGCCCCTTCATTTGGGCGGGGGTTATATAAGGAGTATTAACATGAAGCAGACTAAAATAACGGTGGCATTTTTAATAGCCACAGCTATGCTACTTATGGTTGGGTGTGGTGGTGCGACTCCGGCAAGCGTCGCACAGGAAACGGGAAATCCATCCGGTTTGGTTATATCGGAGGATTTGCCGGCTAGTGGACAGCCTACAACTGTATCCGTTGAACCGGAAGCTAGAGAACCCGACGAGTCCGACGAACCCCTTGTACCACAAGCAGATGAACTTGGTCGGCAAGCAGCGGAGGATTTTTTAGGGGAATATTTAAGCTTGTTTAGCTTTGGTTTTGTTTCGTATGACGGAACATATAGGGATTTTTCCATGAACGAATTTTCGATGCGGCCACTTGTTACTTGGCAGCAGATTAACTACTATCCGTGGAATGTCTATTACGACCGTTTGGGAAATCGGATTGAGGAAGCCCCGTTTCTGCATGACGGCGGATTCGCGGTTTCGTTCGCGTTGTATGACTTGGATGATGACGATATGCCCTTGATAGTTATTCGATGGGGGATACCGCAAACCTGCGCCGCGCTTCGCGAGGTGTGGCGGTTTGTGGAGGGTGAGTACCGGAATGTTGGTATGCTCAAGGGCTGGTACAGTCTCTTTTATGACGATGCCGGGCGGCTGGTGGTTCTCTATGACGATGAGATGAGTGGCCCGATGGGATATTATTTTCTGACCTTTACCGAGGACGGAATCAAGCATGAAGCCATTGCCGCAACGGATAACATGACCCCCGTTTACCGGATGACGGAGCTGGAAGACGAAATAGCCGAATCTGTGAGACGGAGGCATGGCGTATGGCACGAGCATGGCATTTTGATTGGCTTGGCAACGGATGAAACATTAAGCAGATTTGAAGAGTTGCATGAGGTTGATTATAGCCTTGTCACGGAGGCACTTGGCTGGTACATTGATAGCAATATTGTTGGAACTAGGCTTGTGGTTTGGGCGAACTCTTTGCTGAGGGATGTTGCCCTTATATCCGTCGGTCACGATATAATTGAGCATGAATTGTGGTTTATGCCGATAGAGTCCTTTGGCACGGTAAGCGAACTGCCACCCGGATATGCCTTTGTGATTAATTCATATGTAGGCGGGGGAACAATGCCGTGGAGTGGGATTAGCCTTGTGGATGAAAACGGCACAAGACGATATTTTGCAATCGTACCGGACGTAAGAGGGTATGTATTTGACCCGCCTTTTCTCCTAATGGAATTTGAGAACCGCATGGATGAGCTGCCGGAAGACTGGCAGCCGTGGTGGCAAGCATGAGGATTATTCTAGCATCCGGCTCGCCCCGGCGGCGTCAGTTGATGGAGCTGGCCGGAATTCCCTGCGAAATTATCGTAAGCAATGCGGACGAAACCGTAAGCGGCCCGCCCGACAAGCAGGTGCGCGAGCTGGCACTGCGTAAGGCTTATGCAGTGGCGGATTTGCTACATTCACAAGCTTCAACCGGCAAAGCTTCAACGTGGGGGGATTCAGATAAGGATTTTGCCGAGGCTGTCATCCTTGCGGCCGACACTTTGGTCTACATCGACGGGCAAGTGCTGGGAAAACCACAGGATTTTGCCGAGGCTTTTGCCATGCTAAAAAGCCTGTCCGGGCGCAAGCATACGGTTTATACGGGTGTGGCATTGCTAAAATTTAGCGGAATGACAGACTTGAATTCGCCGTCTACCGAATCGCCTGAAATCAAATCGTCTGAAACCGTTTTCGCGGATTCCACCGATGTATTTTTTCACACCCTTACCGACGAGGAAATCCGCGCCTACATTGCCACCGGGGAGCCCTTCGACAAGGCCGGAGCATATGGCGTACAGGAACGCGGCGCGGTTCTGGTTGACCGGGTGGAAGGGGATTTTTATACGGTGGTGGGCCTGCCCATTTCAAAGGTATTCCGCGCCCTGTCAGAAATGGGCTGCGACGTATGGGGCAACAACGCATGATTATCTCCACAGGGGTTGACATCGTAAAGGTATCGCGCTTCGAAAAATTCGAAAAAGTCTCTGCCGACCCAAGCTCCCGATTCATAGCCCGTGTCTACACCCCTCGGGAACGGGAATACCTGCGCGGCAAAAACGCACAGTCCCTAGCGGGAATTTTTGCCGCAAAAGAAGCCGTAGCCAAAGCCCTAGGAACCGGCTTTCGCGACTTCCTTCCCACCGACATAGAAATTCTGCATGATAATCTCGGCAAACCATATACAATCCTTCACGGCAACGCAAAAAAGCTCGCAAAAAAAGCAACCCGACGGAAAAACCGACGCCGTCCGGGTTGCTTTTCTATTTCCATTAGCATCGCCCACACCACAACTGATGCTATTGCTGTTGCGGTGTTATCAATCAGTTGCAGTCGAGTGTAGTAGCAGCAAAACAAGATTGCCGCAATCATCAATAAAAGCCCCGCCAAAGTAATCAGGATAGATGGTTTCTCCCATTGCATTGCGCGAGAAAGACCTAAAAAGAGAATTATACAACGACAGCGGCCTTGACTCATTCAGCAAGCGTTCGATTCCGAAGTATTCGATGCTTTCCGCACCAAATGCTTCATATAAATCGCTAGTTCCCAGAAAATCTACTACATATTGAACTCTTGGGTCAGAAACGGGTTCATCTTGCAATTGTGCTTTTGCTAGGCTAAAAAGACCAAATACGAGAGAAGATGCAAACGACAGTATAATTAGCAATTTAAAAAATTCTTTTTTCTTCATAACAATTCCTCAATCTCAGTAAAGTTTACTTGCCAATCACATTTTGCTGCTGTTTGTATTATATGAGCTTGGGGAGGACATGTCTACATAGCAAACGTCTTTTCCGTGCGTCTTTTCATTGCCCTTTTGGCAATTAAAAAATCCAGAGTTTACCCGAATAGTAATCCGAAAGCAAATTCTGGATTTTCTTTGCCGAAATATCCGACACGGCCGTGAGCAAACGTAGTAATCACGGAAATTTCACGCCCTGCTCACTCTCCTGCCAGCCGTTCGAATTCCTTGATGTTGGTTTTTATTACGTCGATGGCGGATTTCCAAAAGTCGGGGCTTTCGACGTCGATGCCCAGCATCTGGCAGGAATCCTTGATGGGCATTTTGCCGGAGGCCCGTAGGAAATTATCGTATTTCGCGCCAAAGGTAGCCGGGTCGTCGGCATAAATTTTATAAAGGCCGCTGGCCAGCAGGTGCCCAAAGGCGTAGGGGAAGTTGTAATAGCTGCGGCCCGCGCTGTAATAATGGGGCTTGATTACCCACATGTACGGGTGCAGAAGCTCGGGGTCAAGTCCGTCGCCATAGGCGGTGCGCTGGGCCTTGAGCATGAAATCATTCAGCTCTTGTACGGAAAGCGGATGGTCTGCCCGGGTTTCAAAGACGCTCTTTTCGAAGAGATAGCGGGAATAAATGTCTACAAGTACTTGGGTGGCGTCCTGTAGGCTGTTTTCGATAAGCTGGATTTTGGCAGAGTCGGGAAGGGTTTTCAGCGCGGCGTTTGTCAGGATTGTTTCGCAGAAGGTTGACGCGGTCTCAGCCAGGGGCATGGGATAGCGTGTGTTGAGAATGCGTTCCTTCATTATTTGCATACTGTGATAGCCGTGTCCCAGCTCGTGGGCGAGGGTGATTGCGTCGGAAAGGCTGTCGCCGTAATTAAGCAGAATCCGAAACTGCTTGATTGCGTAGATGTTTCCGCAGAACGCGCCGCTTACCTTGCCCTCAGCGGGGTAGACGTCTATCCAGTTATTGTCAAAGGCCAAACGGGCGACTTCTTCCATTCCCGAAGAGAAGCGGGCGAAATTTTCCGTTACGAATGCTTTGGCCTCGTCGTAGGTGAAGGTTTTGTCTGAGGACTGGCCCACCGGCGCGAACATCTCGTAGAAGGGCAGGCCTGTGTAATTTTTGCCTAGGGTTTTATTCAGATATCCGGCCTTGGCTTTCATATAGTCGCGGAAGCACTGGATATTTGTGTCGATGGCTTCGAACATGGCGTCCAAGGTTTTTTGAGTCATGGCGGAGCTGAATAATGTACCGGCAAGGGGGCTTTCAAATTTGCGCAGGCGGCTGAGCAAATTTACTTCGCCCTTGATGCTGTTGATTGACGCGGCGGAGGCCTCGGCAATTTTCGGATAGGAGGCAAGCTCGGCTTCGTACGCGGCCTTGCGCACGTCGGAATCCGGGTCGTATGCCAGGTTGCGGCATTCGTTGATGTTAATTGTGCGCACTTCGCCGCCGTTTTTTGGGTCGGCGTATTCGCATGTTAAAGTCGAAACCAGCTTGTTGTGCAGCATCCGCCACGCGCTTGAGCCCGTGTTGGACATTTGGGCCACCAGCGTTTCCTCGTCCTCACTTAACATGTGGTCGTATTCCTTAGCCATGCGCTGCATTTGGTAGGTATACTCCTCCAGCCCGTGAGCTTTGGCCAACTCAGCGATATTCTGCGGCGTTTTTGCCAAATACGCTGACAGTCGCACCTTCATACGGCTTGTCTCAGCGTTAAGGGATTCCAGCAAGTACATGTACTTTGTGGCGTCCTGGCTGGATGTGTCCGTAGCGTAGATATAATGGGAATATGAAGCCATGCGGTCTATTTTTGCCGCATAATCCTCCAAAAGCTTCACCAGTGCCGCCACGTCCCCGAGGGACTTTAATTCTCCCGCAAGGGCGTTCATTTTCTCAACCGCCGGGCGCATAGATTCAAAATCCGCCTTAAATTCCGCGGAATCATACCCCGGGTAAATGTCCGTTAAACTCCATTTGTCTGACATTTTACAACTCCTTCTGTCTACACAATGTACGGCTTAACCAGCGGAATAAGCCGCTCCGCCGTAGCGTCAGAGTGAATCTTCAGCTCCAGCGGCTTGGATAAATCCAGGCTAAAGATTCCCATGATGGATTTTGCGTCTACTACATAGCGTTCCGATACTAAATCAATATCGCCTTCAAGTGGGCCGACCGTATTGACAAATACTTTTACTTTATCCACCGTGTCTAAGAGAACGTTTACTTTTTGCATTTATATTACCTCCTTTTTACGCTATTTTAGCCCCTTGCGGACTAACTGTCAAATTTTGCTTATTATATAGCGTTTCCAGTTGAAAACGGTGAAGTCGAGCGCGTGCCGCGACTGCGGCGGCGGCGTTTTTGCGCGACGACTGAACCCATTTTCAACGGAAACGTCTATATAGCAACCGTCTTTTCAATCCGTGACACCTGATATCAGGTGTTTTTGACATTTTCTTGGCTGTATAGTAACCTGACAGGGAAATCTTAACAAGGAGTCAGCCATGAAAACCGAAAATTACCACGAGCAAACAAACGCACAAAATATATTAAAGCTGCGGGATATTCTAAAAGAGCTGCCGTTGTTTGTGACGAACTACTTCAACGGGCTAAGTGACCAGGCGGCCTCGCTGACGCGGCTGGGATACGCCTATGATTTGCGGATTTTTTTTGGCTTTCTGTCGGAGGTGGTATTCGACGGCAGGCCTTTGCGCGAGATTTCCATAAATGATATGACAAAAATCCAGTCCGAGGATATCGAGGCCTTTATGGCATATTTATCATATTACATCCCCCCGGGCGAAACAGGCAAACAAAACGCCGCCTTGGGCAAGTCCCGCAAGCTGGCGGCGGTGCGTGGTTTATTTAAGCACTTATATATGAAGAAACACATCCTTGCCAACCCGTCGGAGCTTGTGGCGTTCCCTAAAATCCACGAGAAAACCATCACCACCCTTGAGGTTGACGAAATCGCCAAGCTTTTGGACGAGGTTGACAGCGGCGAAAGCCTCACCCCCAAGCAGAAGCAGTTTCATGAGCGCACGAAGCTGCGGGACGCGGCGATAATCACGCTGCTTTTAGGCACGGGAATGCGTGTGTCCGAGTGTGTGGGCCTGGACATCGGGCATGTGGAATTTGACATAGGCGGCCTGTATGTTGTGCGCAAAGGCGGCAACGAAATGATTCTTTACTTTGGGCGGGAGGTGGAGGCCGCGCTTCTGGCCTATATGGAGGAGCGCGAAAAAATCACTCCCCGGGAGGGCCACGAAAACGCGCTGTTTTTATCCTTGCAAAACCGCCGCCTCACCGACCGCGCCATTCAAAATATGGTGAAAAAATACGCCTCGCTTATCACACGCCTGAAAAATATTTCCCCCCACAAGCTGCGCTCTACCTTCGGCACCCAGCTTTATGCCGAAACAGGGGATATATATCTTGTGGCCAATGTTCTCGGCCATGCCGATGTCAACACCACCCGCAAGCATTATGCCAAAATGGACGACACATATCGACGGCGCGCGGCAAACGCAGTGCGCTTGCGCGAGTAGAATTCTTATGCTATTATTTCCGTAGCACGAAAAATTTTCCAGTAATCTCGCCAGCGCGGCTTGGGGGCAGAGCCCCCCATTTAGAAAGGAGCTTCACCTTGGAACAGTTTTCTTATGTAAAGCGCGGTTATGACCCCGAGGAAGTTGATAAATATATCTCGACCCTTGAGCAAGTCATAAAAAGCTATAAGGAAAAGGACAACGCCATCAAAAACGCCATTATAAGCGCGCAGGTGGCGGCGGATAACATGATTAAAAACGCCAGAGCCCAGGCGGACGAATACAAAATGCAAATCTCGCGTGAGCTGGAAAAAGCCCGGGAAGAGGTTGCCCGTCAGCGTATGCGGATTCAAGCTTTCCAAGATGTGTACTCCGGCCTTGTGCGGAAATACCTTTTGGAAATTGAAAGCAATGACATGAGCAGCTTATACCACCGGCTGGACGATATTGAAAGAATGCTGGTTCATTTAATGGATGCGGACGCCGTGCCGGAGCCGGACATCGCCACGGAGCCGGATACTCCCCCGGACTTTACGCTTCCTGAGGACGAGAATTAATTTTCAAGCTTAAATAACGTATCAAACTTTGTAAGCAAAACAAAGTCACCGCGCACTTTAAGGCCGCCAATCATAAAGGCTTTTTGCGCGGTGTGTTTATTTTTCAGCACGTCCATCCACACGGCAGTGTCGGCCATGATAATGATATCCGGTGCAGGAGCGGCTCCCTCGGAATAGGAGCATTCGGTGCTGTGAATATATAGGAAGCCCTCAAAAGCCTCTTCTCCGGTGATGCTGATTTGAATAACGGCCTGCAAGCCCGACGAAAGCTGGGGCTGAAAATAATGAGGCAGGTTCTGCGTAATTTGTCGCGCTGTTTTTAGGCGAGGCTCAACCGGTGCTGGGGGTGTGGCGGGGGCTAAATTTATAGGCGGCG
>WQSB01000089.1 GCA_009788085.1 Defluviitaleaceae bacterium | reverse complement strand
TCGTATCTGCCCAAGCGGGGGTTAAACGCCCACGCGCTGTAAAGTGCCTGTCCGCTTATATTGGGAATCTCATACTCGCCGGAGCGTTTAAGCGAATAATACGCATTGGATATCCTGTAAACAATCGACGGTATTACGTCCGGCAAATTAATAAAGCAGCCGCTGTGCAAAACCCAGCCCGACAGGCCGTCCGGCAGTTTTACATACCACCAGTCGCCGTAGGCCAAAATAATAACAAACGCCTGCCCCGGGGAAAGAGCCGCGAGAATTTCAACGGGCTCAAGGTATTCATAGTATTGGGGATACTCCGCCGCCGGGTATTCATCGTACGCATAGATTTCATCGCAGTCTTCGCATGGATAAACCTCGTAATAATATGCTTCGTAATTGTAATGGCATTCTTCGTATACATAATTTTCATAAATATCCTCATAGGTATCTTCATAAATATCTTCGTAAATTTCCTCGTAAACTTCTTCGGGTGGGGGAGGGGGTAATCTCGGCTCACTCAGCAAATATATGTATGCGGCCGCCCAGCCCGTAGCTCCAGCCACGGGAAGCTCCAGCCCCCCACGATACGCCGCGCCGCCCAAGCCGGAAACAGATGTTATCGCAATGGGCTCGGGGAAAGGCGTGGGCGTGGGTTGCGGTGTGGGCTCGGGTTCTTCGGGAGGCTCCACGGGTTCGGCTGGCTCGGGAATATAATCCCCGCCGTCGCCGTTATCCCGGGGCAGCTCCGGCCATGTAAAATTATCGGCCTCCGGCTCACGGGCATAGTAAGGGGGGGCATCATCCCCCAATGCAGCCCCCACAATTCTAAACCACTGAAAAACAGCAAAGCCTACCAGCACAACGGCCAGAGCCGCACATGCCGACAGTATAAAAATTTTTTTCATGGTGTACCCTATTATCGTGTGTCCTATTATCCGATTATCGCCGTTCGGGTTTCATTATTCCATTCTACGGTTCTGCCCAAAAGCTCGGCCACGTCCCGCAGGGGAATAAATATTTCGCCCTCGATTTCTTGCGGTGTGACTGTGTATAACGCGCCGGCCACGGATATGGTTATAACTCCGCGCGCGTAGTAGCCGCTTATGTCCAAGGCTTCAAGCGTAGCCGTTGCCGGAACCATGGATATCCCGTCAACTACCCGGGGGAATGCGTCGCCGTGAAGAGGGGCAAAATCAACGGTTTGCCCGTTAATGATTACATTTATTTCTATTGCCTGCCGTAAGGCGGTTCTTTCTGCGGCGCGGGCGGCATCCCGTCTGGCTGCCTCGGCAAAGCCGAATTCAAGCAGCGTCGCGCTGTCACTGTAACGCCTGTCATTGTTTGGCGCGTTCATTACAACGACGATGATTCGCCGACCATTGCGGTATGCCGTTGCGGCCAAACACGCACCGGCCTCGCGGGTTGTGCCCGTTCTAAACCCGTCCGCTCCCTCAAAAGGGCGGATAGTCAAAAATTGATTCGTATTGTTCCGCGCCTGACCCTCAAATACATAGTATGCCGCCCCGGTAATTCTCAGAATATCGGGATATCTGTGGATAAACTCATACACCAGCCGCCCGACGGAGTACGCATTGGTATAATGAGGCAAGGCCCCGTGGGCATTAGTGAAATCCGACCACATGCCTATGGCGGCGGCACTTTCGTTCATGCGGCGAGCGAAATCAGCCTCTGTACCCGAAATGAATTCCGCCAGGGCAACACAGGCCCCGTTGGAGGAGGGCAGCATAGCCAAGTGCAGCAAGGTGTCCACCCTGTGATATGTCCCCGCGTCCAGCGGAAATACCGCGCCCTGCATTCCCGTATCCCTTGATACCCGGGAGGCGTTTGCGCTTATGGGAATCAGCGTCTCCAGCGACAAATTGCCCGCTTCAATTTCCTCATATACAACGAAGGCTGTCATTGCCTTGGTCATACTTGCCGGAACTCTGGGCGTATGAGCGTCCCTTTCAAACAAAATCTCACCCGTGTCAAAATCGATAACAATAGCGGCCTGCGCCGCGATGTCCATTCCGCTTACGGGCTGAACCCATCCCCCCGCCATTAAAAGCGCGAGCCCAATTGCAAAAAAACGTACGAGTTGCTTTTTCATTACATTTGCTCCTTTTTTAGTGAAAATTCATTCACTTTACTACAAAGTTAGCGATTTTGCCGGGTACATAGATGCTTTTTATTATTTCCGCATCGGCCAGCCTGTCGGCGAGCTGCTCCTTTGCCAGAGCCAGTGCGGTGTCTTTATCAACATTGGCGGGAATGGTTAGGTTCCCGCGAAGCTTTCCGTTAATTTGCAGCGCGATTTCTATTGTGTCGGATTTTAATTTCGACTCGTCGCAGGTGGGCCAGCTTTGGGCAAAAACTGTTTCTGTGTGGCCGGTGTGTTCCCATATCTCCTCGGCTATATGCGGCGCGAAAGGCGCGAGGAGAGTTGCAAGGGTTTCCAGCATGGCCTTGGAAATACCGCCTTGGGATTTTGTCAATGACTGCAAGGTGTTCGTATGCTCCATAAAGCCGCTGACTACCGTGTTTAGGGACAAGTTGTTCAGGCGGGTGGTTATGTCATGAATTAGCCTGTGGCGCAGACGTTCCAGCTCGGGAGTGTCAGGGATTATTGGGTTCTCCGTCAGCCGCCAGACCTTGTTAAGGAAACGATAGACGCCCTCGATTCCGCTGTCGTCCCATTCGCAGTCCAGCTCCGGCGGGGCGATGAACATTTCGTATAGGCGCAGGGCGTCACAGCCGTATTTCGGCAGAATTTCATCCGGTGATACGCCGTGGCCCGTGCCCTTGGCCATTTTTTTGCCCTTATAATTTACCATACCGATGTTAAACAGCGTCGTAAATGGCTCTTGGAATTCCACCACGCCTATATCATAGAGGAATTTCGTATAGAAGCGGGCGTATAGCAGGTGCAGCACCGCGTGTTCGATTCCGCCGACATAGTAGTCTACGGGCAGCCATTTTTTCAAGGCTTCCGGTGAGGCTAGGGCTTTGTCATTGCTTACATCTGGATAACGCAGAAAATACCAAGACGACCCTGCCCATTGGGGCATGGTGTTGGTTTCGCGCTTGGCGGGCTGTTGGCATTCCGGGCAGGTTGTGTTGACCCAATCCGTTATTTTGGCCAAGGGGGATTCCCCTGTGTCGGTAGGCTGATAGGATTCGATGTCGGGCAAGGTCACGGGAAGGTCGCTGTCGGGCACAACCACCGGCCCGCAGATATCGCAGTGAATAATGGGAATGGGCTCGCCCCAATAACGCTGACGCGAGAACACCCAATCGCGGATTTTATAGTTAATTGTCTGTTTGCCGCTGCCCTCTGCCTCCAGGACGGCTGTGATGGCGGCCTTGGCAGCTTCCACCGTCAGGCCGTTATGCTCGCCGGAATTCACCAGCAAGCCGTCGCCTGTATATGCTTCTTCCAGCGGCGTGCCGGAGGGCTTACCCTCTGGGGCGATTACTTCTGTTATAGGCAAATTGAACTTCTGTGCAAATTCGAAATCCCGCTCATCGTGGCCGGGGACGCACATTATCGCGCCTGTTCCGTAGTCGATAAGCACATAGTCCGCCACCCATATGGGAATACGCCCCGTCACAGGGTTGATGGCGTAGCTTCCCGTAAATACCCCCGTTTTTTCCTTGTCCGCCATGCGGTCTACATTTGAGCGTGCCGTGGCTTGCCGCACATATGCCTCCACGGCTTCTTTTTGCTCTGGAGTGGTCAGGGCCTCCACCAATTCATGCTCCGGCGCGAGAACCATAAATGTCGCACCATACAGGGTGTCCGGCCGGGTGGTAAATGCCTTTAAACCTTTGTCCAAATCATCTAAATTGGCAATTTTGAAGTCAATCTCCGCGCCGTGGCTTTTGCCTATCCAGTCGGATTGCATTTTCTTTACCTTGTCCGGCCAGTTTAGGCCGTCCAAGTCTGTTAGGAGGCGTTCGGCGTACTTGGTTATTTTAAGCATCCACTGGCGCAGATTTTTCTTGGTGGTGGTTTCGCCGCAGCGTTCGCAGAGGCCGCCCACAACTTCCTCGTTGGCCCGCACCACCTTACATGCCGGACACCAATTCAGGGGCATTTCTTTTTCATAGGCCAGCCCTTTTTCAAACATTCGTGCAAAAATCCATTGCGTCCATTTATAATAAGACGGGTCGGTCGTGTTGATTTCATAAGCCCAATCGTAAATCGTACTCATTTCGTTTAGCTGGCGTTTCATGCTTGCCACGTTCGCCGCCGTGGACACAGATGGGTGCATCTGCCGCTTGATTGCGTTATTTTCCGCAGGCAGGCCAAAGGCGTCCCAACCCATCGGGTGCAGAACTTGGTAGCCTTGCAGAATTTTATACCGGCTTAGAACATCGCTTAAAACATATCCGCGCCAGTGGCCAACGTGCAAGGCCGTCCCGGAAGGATATGGGAACATGTCCAAGCAGTAGTATTTTGGCTTGTCCGACTCTTTTTTCTGAATCGGGCTGTCCGCCCACCGCGCCCGCCACTTTTTTTCTATCGCACTGAAATTATATTTTGCCATTTATGCCTCCCGCATCGTAAATCTGACTTATTCTAAGGGTATGGAAAGGGGTTGTCAATTTATGGCGGGGCCCCTGCGGGAATCAATTTTTATCCGGCTTGGGGGAGTGGCCGGCTTTCAGCGAAGCTAATTCGCGTTGCCGCGTAGCGCATTGGCCCGGCCGAAAGGGCTAGACGACGCGCTCCACAAGCGCGGAGTCAGTCCTTTCCCGGGGCACCAGCGGAGCATGGGCAACCGCGCAGCGAGCGAAACCGGCCACTCACCCAAGCCTGATGAAAATTGATTCCCGTGAGGAATCCCCTATTCAAAAAACTGCATGGGGTCAATGGCGACATTATTTCTGCGAACCTCGAAATGGAGATGGGGGCCGGTGGACATTCCGGTGGAGCCCACATAGGCGATAAGGTCTCCGCGGTTTACGCGCTGGCCCTGGACGACGTGGTTGCGGGAATTGTGCGCGTACAAAGTGCTGTACATATGACCGCTTGGCCCACGGCCGTGGTCGATAATAACGGTGAGGCCGTATCCTCCGCTCCAGCCGGCCAAGCGAACGTACCCGTCCGCAGCAGCGTAAAGATGTGTGCCGGTGGGCGCGCCCACGTCTATGCCGGTGTGCATTCTGTTTACGCGGAGAATAGGATGGAACCGCATCCCGAAGCCGCTGGAAATGCGGCCGTGGGTGGGTATGGGCCACATGAACTGGCCGTCGAAATTATTCAGCCGGGCCAGGTTGGCGTCCCACGCCTCCCGGGCACGTTGCGCGGCGGCCGCTGCCGCCTCTCTTTCATATCGGGCGCGGTAAGTGCCGTATTCGGCATCCAAAGCACGCTGCTCATCCTCCAGAATTGCCAGAACAGCGGCCAATTGCTCTGCGTTTTCGGCTAGGCTGTACAGCCAGATTTCGCGCTCATCCAAAGCCGCTTGCAACTCCGCTCTGACGGCCTCCTCCAAGAATTTCAAATCATAAATTATAAGCTGCTCGCGGAACAATGTCTCCACGTTGGCGGCAATCTGCACCTCTGCGTCCTCAAGCCTCGCCATCATGTCCCGGTCAAATTGGGCTATGGTTTGCACCGCTTCCAGCCGCATAAAAAAATCCCCGATGCTTGTGGCGTCCAGCAATACCTCCAGCCATCCCGTCGGGCCCTGCATGTACATCGCCCTAAGCCGCGCACGAAACACCTCGTATTGCAAATCCCGCTCTTCCTGCGCCGCGTCAAGGGCGGAGTTGGTTTCCGCTATACGAATCTCGGTCAAAAGCAGCGATATTTCGATATCCTCCAGCCGCTCCTCCGCGTCCATCAGCTGCTGGTCGAGCCGCTGCATTTCCGCCATCAGCTCCGACATCTCATGCTGGGTTCCCACAAGCAAATCCCGGGTGTCGCGCACATGCCGCCCGGCTTCCCGCCGCTGCTGCTCCAGCTCACGAAGCCTGTCCCGGGTGGCCTGAGTCGCACCAACAGGCAGCCCGGGCATAAGCGAGACAAGAACCGTAAACATCAATATTAAAAACGCAACTTTTTTCACACTAATACTCCCCTGCGTTAAATTATCTCAATCCCAAAAATCCGCTGGCCGCGTGTGCCCACCACCAGCATGTTTCCGAAAACGGCGGGGGAGGCTTCGATGTTCGCGCCAAGATTTATCGTGTACAGAATTTCCCCCGTTGTGCCGCGGAGCAAATGCATAAACCCGCCAGAATCACTGACGATAATATAGCTTGTGCCGTCCTCGGTGTAAACGGCCACGGGAGAGCTCCAGCCCCAGCGGGGCATGATATTTTCCCAAACGATTTCGCCTGTGACACGGTCAAAAGCCGTTAGCGCGCCGCTTCCGCCGCGCCCGATGACCTTCGCCACCCAAAAAATCACAAGGTCGTCAATGTCGTGCTGCCCCAGAAGCGGTGTGGATGTCACGCCGCCGTTGACCGCCGTGTTATAAACCGCGCGATAGGAATACTCCCACAAAACCGTGCCGTTGGTGGCGTCCAGCCTGCGGATAAAGGAGCTTCCCCCCGGCCCCTGCAAATCAACCTGAGTGGCGGTGTAAATGTACAAATTCTGCGTATCCTCACGCCATTCCAACACCATGGTGCTGTCGGTATCGTCGCCGGCATTAAACACCCAAACGGGCTCAAGGGTTCGCAAGTCCAAACATTGAATCGTGCCGCTGTTGTCGGCAAAAAATAAATAATGCCCCAAAGCGGAGGGTGAATTTTCAATTCCCAGCCGCCGCCCGGTGTTGTGCCAATACCGCGAAATCTCGGGGCTGATGGAAATGCTGGGCTCGGCGCGGTCGAAGTGAGTGTTTAGCAAAATGCTGTGAAGAACGCCGTTTTCTCCGCCCAAAATCATTCTGTCATTTGCCGAATCAAAGAGCGGATTGCTGTCAAAGGCACCCCAGCGTCGGGGTGCGGCGGCGTACAGTCCGTTGATAAAGTATATCTCGCGGCCGTCCAGCAAAGAAAATATATAGTACCCAAAACGATTTCCCGCTTGGTCGCCCTGCCCTACATATAATATGGGATATCCCCGCGGGTCAATGGTAATTCCACCCTTGATGGGCACTCCCACACGAATGTTATTCCGGGTTGGCTCCCCTGTTTGCAAACAAAAAAAGTACACATTTCCGTCCAGCGCGCCGTAAATTACCTCTACCAGCTCGGGGTTGTCCCGAAACCCGGGGAAAATATTCATTAGCTGCTGAATTTCAAAATCCCATTGCACAATGGCGGGCTGGCCCGTCCAGCCAACCCCCGTCCAGCGTCCTAGGCTTCCGATGTTAAAGCTGTATCTTTGAACCAGCCGCCTTTCGGAAACTTCAACCGTTCCCCAGGTGGCGGTGTTGCGGAAATTGTTCCCGCGAAAGGTCGTAATCCCCGCCACCGCCGCGTATGTATCCGGCATCCCGAAATGAACGGGATACAAGGCCCCGTTTATCCGCGAGGTAAAGCTAAAGCCCCGGACATTTGCCGGGTCTGTTTCGGGGGTTGCGTAGGGCGAAAAAATCTCCCATGGAGCCGGGGTGGGCTCGGGAGTAGGCTCCGGGGTGGGTTCGGGTTCCGGGGTGGATTCCGTCTCTTCGTCGGAAGAAGCCGCCGCGGCATTCGAAATATCTCCGTTCCTCGGCAAAGGTACGGGTGCTACCGGAGAAATCGGCTCGGGCGCGACAGATGCGGCCAAAGCCGCGTGGCCCATATCGCCCCGGGAATCATTCCTGAAATAAAAAAAATAAACCCCGAATACCGCAATCGCAACCACGGCAAAAATCCCCGCGATACTAAAAACTGTTCTTAGCCGCATATTAAAAAAGTCCCCTTTAATTACCTTCCAATAAAAAGGCCACCGGGTTCACAGGTCGACCGTTTACATGTACCTCATAGTGCAAATGGGGGCTGAGGCTACGCCCGGTGCTGCCCACATAGGCAATAACCTGACCGCGCTCCACCCGCTGCCCGACATAAACCAGGTTAAGCGTGTTGTGGGCGTACAGCGTAACTATTCCCAGCCCATGGTCAATGAAAACAGTGTTGCCAAAGCCCGTCCGCCAGCCGGAAAAAATAACCGTACCGCCGCCCCCGGCCATAATGGGCGTACCCATTGGCGCGGGAATATCCACACCCAAGTGCTGCCGGATGTCCCCTTCAATGGGGTCGGTACGAAAACCAAAGCCGGAGGTAACAATCCCGCCCTCAATGGGCATAAGCGTCGGAAAATTGTGCAAATAAATATTCACTTGCTGACGATAGCTCTCCAGGCTTTCCAGCATCAACCTCTGTAAATATAACTCGTCGCTTAAAGCAAAAATGCGGTCAATCAAATACTCCTGAGAAAATCCCGCCGGGACGCCCGTGCCCAAAAGCCTAATCCCCGGCGCGTAATCATTTGTGTCGGGGCGAAGCTCAAGCAGATATGCCTGCGCTGCCTCAAGTTCCGGCAAGATTTCCGCCACAGCAGGGATAATGCTTCTGGTTCTGAAAAATGCCAGGGCATGGCACCGTTGCCTGTCAAGCTCGTAAACCAAACCCTCAAGGGTGTTGATATGCTCCCAAATATCCCCTAAATCATATTGCTGCCGACGTTGCTGCCGTTGCATTTCCAACCAGGCCAGCATATTTTCTTCATTTAATTGCTCGTACAATTCCGCCGCCGCGTCCAAAAGCTCACCCTCCGCCAGTGCGGAGGCCGTCTGAAACTCGCTGAAAGCATCCCGGGTCTCACTGAGCTCATCGCTGATATGACTCACCGCCTGGGCGAAATAATTGCTGCGCAAATACATTCCCGCCACGGTCAGCCCAATAGCCAAAACCGCAGCAATCACACCGTAAAACACGGCTTGCGGCACCCTCAGGCTCCGGACCTTGCCCGCGCTGTAGGAAGGAACCAGCATTAAGGAGATATATTTTTTTTGCTTATGAGAACGGCTGTCAATCATCTGACTGACTTTTTTTACAGCAGGCCGCGACGCCTGTGCCGGCTTCCAAAAGCGCATCATACACCCCCAATCGTCTATATGTATCGTATGTCTAATGTAACATGTTGGCAACAATTCATCAAGCATAATTTACATATTTATTAATCAGTTATTTCGAAAGTGTTAATTTTGAGGCGTCCACGTTACGTTTTTGCACGATTTCCTGTACTGTATTGGGTTCTTCCCCATACGGCGGTTAAATAGTCTGATAAAATACTCCGCGCTGTCGTATCCGCAGGCGCGTGAAATGTCTGCCACGGACTCGTCTGTGGTTTCAAGTAAAATTTTAGCACGCGCTATTTTCATGTTCATCAAATCGGCATTGGGGGAAATGCCAAAAAAATCGCTGTACAATACAGAAAAGCGGCTGCGTGTAAGCCACACCTGCCGAGACATTTTGTCTACGGTCCAGTTGCCGGGGTTTTTGCGCATCTCGTTTCGAAGGGTGATGAACCGCTGCTTTGTTTCAAACTGGCGTTTCGCGCCGGGATTATTGACAAGCCATAAGATAGATAATGTGGAGAAGAGTTCTATAATGGCTTCAACTATGTCGTCACCGTGAGGTTCGGTTTTGTCGGCTACGGCCCAGGCAATCCATTCCAGCCGCTTTGTAATTTCTTCACCGTTTCGCACATAAAAAACTTCATTTTCAGGCAAATTAAACCTTGACGGAAAATCATGGTCGTCTGTGGTGAAGGTCAGATAGTCATTTATCAGCAGTCCGTTTAGGCATTTGTACTCCTGCCTGTGCCCCGGAGTGTATAGAATGCACGCATTGGCTTCGGTTACGGCTTCCACACCATCGGAAACCACAATTACGGGGGTGGGAAAGTGCAATAAATTGTGAGCAGGCTGGCCGTTTTCGCGCAGACATGAATAATTATCATACTCATGCTTGCGATGGGACACCCCCAGAATGTCAATGTTAGGCATTGTCCGCGCTCCTTTTTGACTTATTGTTCTATTTTAATGCAATTGACCTTGTACTGCAATAATGCCTAAGTTACAGAAGTATTACAGGGCAAGACAATATGTCAATTGTCACAATAAATCAGTTAAATTTCTGCCAATATGCATATATATTGTCTGTGGGAGCGAAAAAAGAGAACAAATTTAATATTATTTAACCATAAATCTTATTGACATAGGCGAGTTATTGGTTAATAATGCAAAGCGCAGTGTAGGGAGAGGTAGTGCTTATAGTGAAAATTCCCCGGGTTGAGTATCCACGGCCTCAAATGAAACGCGATGAATGGCAGAACCTGAATGGCTGGTGGGATTTTGAATTCGACTTTTCCAAAAGCGGCCTAGACCGCGAGTTTTACAAAAACGGCGAGTTCACCAAGAAAATCCTGGTGCCCTTCTGTCCCGAAAGCAAGCTGTCAGGCATCGGCTTTACCGATTTCATCCCTGCGTGCTGGTATAGGAAATCGTTTTCCGTAAAAAACTTACAAAGCGATGTTCTTCTGCATTTCGGTGCGGTGGATTACGAGTGCATTATATATGTAAACGGCCACAAGGCCGGAACCCACAGGGGCGGATATTCGTCGTTTTATTTCGACATCACGCCCTATGTATCAGAGGGTGAAAACAGTCTAATCGTCTATGCGGCGGACGATGTGCGCAGCGGAAAACAGCCCCGGGGCAAGCAGTGCCCGACATACCATTCGGCGCGTTGCGACTATACCCGCACTACCGGAATCTGGCAAACCGTATGGCTGGAATTTGTGCCGCAAACCCGCATCGTCAGCTACAAGGTAATCCCCGACTTAGCCAACGTCGCCGCCGATATCACGGTAAAGCTTAAAGGTAGTACATCGGGCATGAATCTTGCCGTCACAGCCTCCTTTGAAGGGCGCGAAATGGCCGCCGCGAATGTAAAAATCAACGGCGATACGTCCTCCCTGCGGCTTACCCTTTCGGAGTCTTTTCCGTGGGATGTGGGAGTGGGAAATCTTTACGACCTAACCATTAAGCTTGAGTCCGCAGGGAAAGAGGTTGACGCGGTAACGGGGTATTTTGGCCTTCGTTGTGTATATCTGAAAAACGGCGCAATATACTTAAACAACCGCCCTGTGTACCAACGCCTTGTGCTGGACCAAGGGTTCTATCCCGACGGCATCTACACCGCCCCGTCAGACGAAGCTTTGATAAATGATATCAAGCTGTCAATGCAGCTGGGCTTTAACGGTGCGCGCCTGCACGAAAAGGTTTTTGAGGAGCGATTTCTGTACCACGCCGACAAAATGGGCTATCTTGTATGGGGGGAACACGCAAACTGGGGGCTTGACCATACTGTTCCGGAATCCTTGCACTATTTTCTGCCGGAATGGCTTGAAATCATTGAGCGAGACTTTAATCATCCGTCCATAGTGGGCTGGTGCCCCTTCAACGAAACATGGGACCTAGAGGGCAAAAAGCAATACGACGAAACCCTTCGCCTGACGTATTTGGCCACCAAGGCCGCCGACCCCACCCGCCCCGTAATCGACACCAGCGGCAACTTCCATACGGACACAGACATCTACGATGTACACGACTACGACCAGGATGTGGAAAGCTTCGCGAAAAAATACAAGTTCCTTAAAAAGGGCGAAATTCACGAAACCTATCCTGAAAGACAAAAGCATGACGGCCAGCCCTATTTTGTAAGCGAGTACGGCGGGACATTTTGGAGCAAGCAGGGGTCTTGGACCAAAAACGAGGATGGCTGGGGATATGGCGAAAGTCCACAATCCGAAGACGAGTTCGCGGCACGGTATGTTGGATTAACCGACGCGCTGCTGTCTTCGGAAGGAATATGTGCATTCTGTTATACCCAGCTCTATGATATAGAGCAGGAGAAAAACGGGCTGTATACCTACGAAAGAGAACCGAAATTTTCTATGCAAACCTACGAAGCGATTCGTAAGGTTAATACACAAAAGGCGGCAATCGAAGAAAATTAAAAATTTTTAGGAGGTATTAGCATGAACAGAAAGTTTGGTATTTTGCTACTGGCACTAATTCTGACGATGGCATTGGCGGCCTTTACCGGGTGCGGAAGAGATGACAACGGAGGGGCCGCAGACGACGGCATTATCAGAATGGACATTCAGCTTCTGGGCTTAACCGACACGCAAATGGAAGTTTACACAGAGAGATACGGCCCCCTTAACCAGGCGGACGGCCCCGCCTTTGACTATGCGGTGCGCAGAGCCATTGAGGCAATTCCCGGCATTGAGGTAAACTTTGTGGATTGGGGCTGGGCGGAAACCCTTGACACCGCGCAGAGAACCCGGATTGCGGCGGGCGACGTTCCCC
>WQSB01000088.1 GCA_009788085.1 Defluviitaleaceae bacterium | reverse complement strand
CAAGACCGACACAGACACTGCCGCGCCAAAGTCAATCATTGCATGACGAGCGTTAGCGCGCCCACTCCCCGCGCCGCCGCCCTTTACCAACACGGTTGGGCCACTCCCCTTTTTTACTTATTAAAGCAAGAACCTTGTACTTATGCTATTATGGGGGTATATGGACAAGGAGACGTTGAAAATGGACATAATTGCAAAACTGACACAGGAATTCGCCCTAGCGCGTTGGCAGGTGGAGAACACGGTAGAACTGATTGACGCAGACAATACGATTCCGTTTATTGCGCGTTATCGTAAGGAGCAAACGGGGGAAATCGACGACCAGAAGCTGCGCGAATTAAGCGAGCGGCTGGAATATCTGCGCAATCTTGAAGACCGCAAGGAGGCGGTGCACAATGCTTTAGTAGAGCAAAACAATTTAACCGACGAATTGGCCACCGCACTGGCCGCCGCCGCAACTCTGACGGAAGTGGAGGACATTTATCGTCCGTTCCGTCCCAAGCGACGCACCCGGGCGACAATGGCTATTGAAAAAGACCTGCAACCCCTGGCGGATTTAATCTGGGCGCAAGAGCTTGCCGACCTAGAAGCCGCCGTCGCAGAATTTATCGACCCGGAAAAAGGTGTGGAAACCGCAGAGGATGCTTTGGCGGGTGCAAGCGATATTATAGCCGAGCGGATTTCCGACGACCCGACATGCCGGGCATTGGCGCGGCAACTTACGCAGAGTGAGGGCATAATCACTTCAACTGCATCAAAGAAAACCGCCGAGGCCATTGCAGAGGCCGAAACTTCTGCAAATTCCGAAGCCGCCTCCAAGGCCGCCGTTTATGAAATGTATTTCGATTTCAACGAGCCGATTAAAAAAATCGCAGGGCATCGCGTTTTGGCCATCAATCGTGGCGAAAACGAAAGCTGGCTGAAAATAGACATCGAAGCACCGGAAGAGAAAATTCTTGACGGCTTACGCAAACTTTTTATAAAGCAAAATCCCGCCACGCTGACTTTGATGGAAGCTGCGCTGGCCGACAGTTATAAACGGCTGACCGCCCCTGCCGTGGAGCGGGAAATGCGCAATCTTCTGACCGAGCAAGCCGAAGAGGGGGCAATCAAGGTCTTTGCGGAGAATTTGCGCCAGCTTTTGATGCAACCCCCGGTGAAAGACCGGGTTGTGCTGGCCATCGACCCGGGCTTCCGCACGGGCTGTAAGCTGGCCGTTGTCAACGAGACGGGCAAAGTCCTTGAAACCGGCGTGGTCTATGCCACCACCAATAAGGACACCACGCCGTCGAAAAAAACCTTGTACCAAATCATCAACCGCCACAAGGCAGATTTAATAGCCATCGGCAACGGCACGGCCTCCCGGGAAACGGAGCTTGTCATAGCGGAATTATTAAAAGAAACGGACGCGAAAGCGCAGTATATAATTGTAAACGAAGCTGGTGCGTCGGTGTATTCGGCCTCGAAGCTGGGCGCGGAGGAATTCCCAGACTTTGATGTGGCCTTGCGTAGCGCGGTTTCCATTGGCCGTCGTTTGCAAGACCCCCTGGCGGAGCTTGTGAAAATCGACCCGCGAAGCATCGGCGTTGGGCAGTATCAGCATGACATGAACCAAAAACGCCTAAGCGGAACCCTGTCCGGCGTGGTGGAGGCTTGCGTAAACGCCGTGGGCGTGGATTTAAACACCGCCTCTCCCAGCTTGCTTTCTTATGTGGCGGGAATCAGCCCCGCCATCGCCAAGAATATTCTGGCTTATCGCGAGGCCAATGGCAAATTTTTATCCCGTTCGCAATTGCTAAAGGTCAGCAAGCTTGGGCCAAAGGCCTTTGAGCAATGCGCCGGATTTTTACGCATTCCCGGCGGAAAAAACCCGATGGATAACACCGGAGTTCACCCGGAATCATATAAAATTGCAGAAAATTATCTTAAACTGGCGGCAAAACCGCCCGTAAAGGCCCCGGCAAAATCCCTCAAAGACTTGGGCGGCAAGCCACAGCACGACTACGAGGCCATGGCAAAAACATTGGAAGTGGGCCTGCCGACCCTTCGTGACATAATAAAGGAGCTGGAAAAACCCGGCCGCGACCCCCGCGACGAACTGCCCCCTGTGCTGTTGCGCAGCGACGTCCTTGAAATGGAAGACCTGCAAGAGGGTATGATTCTCACGGGCACGGTGCGCAATGTCATCGACTTCGGCGCGTTTGTGGACATCGGCGTGCATCAGGACGGGCTGGTTCATATCTCACAAATTTGTGACAAATTTATCAAGCACCCGTTGGAGGCCGTGCAGCTCGGCGATGTGGTCAAAGTAAAAGTCCTTGGCGTTGACATTAAAAAGAAAAGAATTTCCCTGTCAATGAAGGTGAAGGAATGACAAACAGGGCAAAAATATACCATTTCACGAAAAAGGAAAACCTTGAGGCCATATTTCGCGACGGGCTAAGACCCGGCACAAAATATGCGACGTTGGGCAGTAAATTGCGCGAGGGCGCGAATTATTTTTGGCTAACGCCCGACAATGACCTGATGGGGTATTTGGGCGATGAAAATTACATCTGCTTGGAAATTGAAATAGACGCCGGGTTTTGCAAAGTTGCAAACATGGATATCAGTTCTGCGTCTTTTGTAAATTTCATTGCGGCCAAAAATGGGGAGGCATTATGCGATTACGCAGAGTTGTCCCGGATGTACGATTCAACCGCCGTGGATTACGCCTCTTACAAAAGCGGGCATTTTCGTTCGCCAGAGGTAATCGTACAAACAATAATACCGCCCAATGATATTAAAACTGTTCAGTATATTGACCTCAGCAATGCTTATTCGAATAATCTGCAACTGTATAATGCGCATTTGTCACAAAAGTTTGCCCGCTTGAACGCAGAAAAAATTAGGCTTGTTGCACGCCATGACGACTCTACGGGAATACTGGAATCATATTTGACAAACGACACAAACGAATTTTTTACCATTCAATTGAATAAAGGAGGATAGCATGTATTATATTGTTGTAGAGCAAACGAAGGAGTATGAAAAACGAATTTCTTATGACCCTAAGACGAATGCATTTTCTGAAACGGAATATGATTGCATCTTTCATCATAGAGGATTTACGCATCCCTATGGCTGGTTAAAGGGCTTTGGCACACCACCGGGAGAGCATTTAGATGTTTTTTTATTATCACAAAAAAAGTGTTCGCTTGGCGATGAGCTGCCGATTAAAATCGTCGGCGTTTTCAAACGAAGTGACGGCGACCATAAACTGATAGGGATTTTATCTGAACGCGAAGAAGAGAATTTTTCACAGCTGCCCGAACAAGAAAAGGACGATTTGTACAGATTATACCCTTGTGTTAGCAGTGGAGAGGGTTGGTTTGGGGCAAAAACGGCAAAAGATATTATTGAGGATTTTGTGAAAAGATATTAGAGGGTGTTGGCCTTGAAAAATTATGAAAAAATCCTGCACATGTAGGAGAATTTTAACATCAAAACAACCGTGGAGCTGGACGCGAGGCTGGATAGTTTTAGGGTTTTGTTTGCTTATAACAGCGGCAAGATTGAAAACATCCACCCTTTACCGACGGAAACGGCCGCACCGGGCGTACCATGCTGAATCACTTCCTATTAATACACGGCCACTCGCCTCTGATTATTTACGAAGAAGACCGCATGATTTACTATGCCGCCCTTGAAGCTTTTGACACAGACGAAAATCTTGACCCGATGATTGAATTTTTCCAAAGCCAATTGGAAAAGACATGGGAGAAAACCCTCTCTAGGCACGGAGGTTAGAAATGCTTGTTACAAATTTCGGAACAGACATTGCGCAAACGGTTTACGAAGCCTTGGGCGCGTCGGATATTTGCGATTATTTGAAGCCGAACTTTTCCGTGGCGATTAAGCCCAACCTTGTGGCTCCGCGTCCGGCAAGCGACGGCGCGACAACCCATCCCGAAGCAGTGGAGGGGATTTTGCGATTTCTGCAAGAATTCGGCATCTCGCCCGGGAAAGTCTCCATAATCGAAAGCTCGCAAATCGGCGACGATACCCGCCGCGCCTTTGCCAATTGCGGCTACGAGCCGCTGGTTAAGAAATACGGAGTATCCCTTTTTGACCTGAAACAGGATTCTTGTACGGTGTTGGAATTTAGCGGAACCAAGGTGGAAATTTGCAACCGCGCGCTGGAAACGGATTTTTTAATCAATGTGCCAGTTTTAAAGGCGCATTGTCAAACAAACCTGACCTGCACCATGAAAAATCTCAAGGGTTGCATCCCCGACCGGGAAAAACGCCGCTTTCACACAATAGGCCTGCACCGCCCCATTGCCGCGCTTAACGCCTTGGTAAAAACGGGATACTGCGTGGTGGACGGCATCTGCGGCGACCTGACCTTCGAGGAGGGCGGCAATCCCACCTATGCGAACCGGATTGTAGTAGGGCGCGACCCGGTATTGGTGGATTCCTTCTGCGCGGAAATAATCGGCTACTATCCCACGGACATCGAATATCTGAACATCGCGAAAAATTGGGGGCTGGGGGGATTTTTCTCACCCGATACAAATCTTATAGAGCTTAATACAGACAAAAAGCCTAGGCATTCCGTTGCCGCCAGCCGCCTGGCCGCCCGTTATGAGAAAAATATTCACCAAGACGGCGCGTGTTCCGCCTGTTATGCCGCGCTGATTCACGCTTTGCACCGGGCCAGCGGCTCTGATTTACGCCACGGTGAAATCTGCATCGGGCAGGGCTTTCGCGAAAAACCCGGCGGCGGTTTGGGAATAGGCGACTGCACCCGACATATGAGCCGTTTTGTCCCCGGCTGCCCGCCACGCGCAACGGACATTATATCGGCATTGGAGTGAAGTTATGAATTTAAAAAAAATGCTACCTATGCTATTATTCCTGTGTATGATTATAATGATGGCGGCGGTGGGCACCCTCGCACCGCGAATGTTTGAGGACGCGGACGGGTATGAGCCAAGTGAAGTCATCGTGTTATACGGCGAGCCGAGTGTCAGCACGACGGGGATTTCGTTTTATTTTAAGAATCTTTCGGAGAGTGAGTATCACCACGGACTTAATTGGCGACTGGTGGCTTACGTAAACGGCGCGTGGGAAAATGTGCCGTCTCCACCGGCGTTAAATATTGGCTTTGTAACTATTATAGGCGGCGGCGAAATCAGGCGGGAGGCCGTATCTTTCATAGACCGCCACGACGAGCTGACCCCAGGACGGTATATGTTTATTCAAGGCCATAGACCGTGGGAGTGGCCAGATGCGACCGAGCATCTAATACTAATCGAATTCACAATACAGGAGGATTAACATGAAAAACGAAACGCAAAAAACCTACTACATTACCACCCCGATTTACTATTTGACCGCAGACCCGCACATCGGCCACACCTACAGCACCGTGGCGGCGGATGTAATGGCGCGGTACAAAAAAGAGCGCGGATTCGATGTAAAGTTCCTTACCGGCGCGGACGAGCACGGCCAAAAGGTGGAGCAAGCAGCAGCGGCAGCGGGGGTTCACCCGCAGGCGTTTGTAGATAACTTAGTTGACGTTTACAAGGAAATGTGGCGTGTTATGGAATGCGACTACGATTATTTCTCCCGCACGACAGACCCGATGCATCAGGCCGCGGTTAAAAAAATTTTCAAAAAATTATACGACCAAGGAGACATCTATAAAGGCAGCTATGAAGGGCTGTACTGCACCCCCGACGAAACCTTTGTCACCGAGCGCGAGCTGGTAAACGGCAATTGCCCCGAATGTGGCCGCCCCGTGGAGAAGGTAGTGGAGGAATGTTATTTCTTCCGCATGAGCAAGTATCAATCCGCGCTGGAGAAGCATTATGCCGACAATCCGGATTTTCTGGTGCCAATCGCCCGCCGCAACGAGATGATGAACAATTTTATTAAACCCGGTCTGGAAGACCTTTGCGTGTCGCGGACATCGTTTACATGGGGTGTTCCCGTGGATTTTGACCCCGGGCATGTAATTTATGTATGGATTGACGCCTTGCCCAACTATGTGACTTCGCTGGGCTTCCTCTCCGATGACGACAGTGCCTATAAACGCTACTGGCCCGCCGATTTGCACCTGATGTCCAAGGAAATCGTGCGCTTCCACACGATTATTTGGCCCTGCATTCTCATGGCATTGGGCGAACCGTTGCCCAAGCAGGTTTTCAGTCACGGATGGCTGCAATACGAGGGGCAGAAAATGGGGAAATCCCTGGGCAATGCCATCAACCCCAAGTCGCTGGTGGACGAGTACGGCGTGGATGCAATCCGATATTTTCTGCTGCGGGAATTTACCTTCGGCCCCGACGGCAACTTTACCCAAAATGCCCTTGTCACTCGCTACAATGCCGACCTGGCCAACGATTTGGGAAATCTCCTTTCCCGCACCGTGGGCATGGTAGAGAAATATTTCGGGGGGACGTTGCCTGTGTTTGACGAAAGACCTATAGAAAACTCCCAGCCGGACCGGGAGCTTTTCGAAATAGCCACGACTATGCTTTCAAAGGTAGAAGAGAAAATGGACAAGTTGGCCTTCTCCGAAGCTTTGAACGAAATTTGGAATCTTGTGCGCCGCGCAAATAAATATATCGATGAAAGCCAGCCTTGGGTGCTGGCCAAGGATAACAGCAAAAAACCGGAGCTGGCCAATGTGCTGTATAACTTGGCCGAAACCCTACGCATTCTGGCGGTGGCTATTACTCCTGTGATGCCCAATATCCCCGCGATTATCCGCGCGCAGCTTAATATCAAGGACGCGGCACTGGCCAAATGGGATAGTGCGAAGGAATTCAGCCTGCTTCCCCGCGAAATTACCGTCACCAAGGGCCCGGCGGCGTTCCCACGAATCGAGCTGCCCCGAAGCTGAAAATGAACCTCACGCGAGTCTAATTTGGGGAGGGCGGCGGTTGGGGGTGGCACTCAGATGTGGATTGCGGAACGACTGCGAAGCCAAGCGGTGCATTACATCGGTCAGAAAAACGAGCGTTCGCAACGGCGTCAGCCGTTAGGCGAATGCCGATTTTCACCGATGTACCAACCGCGTGAAGGCGTAGCCAGAGTGAAGCAACCACATCTGAGTGCCACCCCCAACCGCCGCCCACCCCAAATTAGACTCACGTGAAATGAACCTCAATATCAGTTGACAAAATATATAAGCCAATATATCATACAGGCATACTTCAGGGCGGGGTGAAATTCCCTACTGGCGGTATAGTCCGCGAACATCCTGTGTTTATTTTTGGATGCCGATTCGGTGAAACTCCGAAACCAACAGTGATGAGATTTTTTCAAAATTCTCTAAGTCTGGATGGAAGAAGTGCTGTATGTTGTTATATGGCTTTGCTTTTATTGCCCTGTGTTCATTTTACACGGGGCTTTTTATATGCCCCAAATCTATGGGAGGAATCTGTAATGAACACAAAAAAAATTACCACCCTAGCCATGCTTAGCGCGATAGCCTTTGTTTTGGCGGCTTTTGCAAGAGTGCCGATTGTCCTGTTTCTCAGTTATGACCCAAAGGATGTTATAATCGCGATTGGGGGCTTTATCTACGGGCCTATGGCGGCTTTTATGATTGCATTTGTGGTTTCCGTGGTAGAAATGTTTACGGTTAGTCAAACAGCCTTTTGGGGATTACTTATGAACATTATTACCAGCAGTGCCTTTTGCTGCACGGCGGCATACGTTTACAAAAGAAACCGCACCATGAAAGGGGCCGTATATGGTCTGATAACAGGCTTCTTTGTAGCTACTGCCGCTGCGATGCTTTGGAATTATCTGGTTGCCCCTATCTATATGGGTGTTCCAAGGGAGGAAGTTGCCAGGCTCTTATTGCCGGCTTTCTTGCCGTTTAACATAATAAAAAATGGCCTAAATGTTGCATTTACCATACTTCTATATAAGCATGTAAAAACAATTCTGCAAACGGCAAATTTGATACCGATGCCAACAGAACAAAGTGGCTCTGTCAGATTCAACTTTGGTATTTTAATAGCGGCGATTTTTGTCTTTACAACCTGCTTATTATGGGTGCTTGTGCTGCGCGGTATACTTTGATTACTGAAGAGGTGAATCTCTGTGCAAATAATTGACACTCACGCCCACTACGACCACAAGCAGTTTAACAAGGACCGGGATGAACTACTAAAATCCCTGCCCGGCCTTGGCATCGGCATGGTTATTAACGTGGGCTGTGATTTAAAATCCTCACGGGCTTCCGTTGAAATGGCGGAAGTCTATCCCTATGTATATGCCACGGCTGGGGTTCATCCCCATGATGCGAAATCCCTTTCCGAGGATGTTTTGACAAAATTAAAAGCCCTCTGCAAACATAAAAAAGTTGTTGCCTATGGCGAAATAGGGCTGGACTTTTTTCATAACTTCTCACCGCAGAGCGTACAGCGTTTTTGGTTCAAGCGGCAGTTAGAGGTCGCGCTTGAGCTGGGCTTGCCTGTGGTGATTCATTCCCGCGACGCCAACGAGGAGGTCTTTAGCATGATAAAAGATTCAAAGATTCGCAGGGGTGTTATCCACAGCTTTTCCGGCGACGCGGCTTTAGCCTTGGCTTATGTGGAAATGGGCTTTTATATCGGAATCGGAGGGGTCGTCACTTTTGACAAAACGGGCAAGCTGCAAGCCGCAACCGCCGCAATTCCGCTGGAGAATATTTTATTAGAAACCGATTGTCCGTATCTCACGCCCCACCCTCATCGCGGAAAGCGCAATGATTCGACCTATTTGTCATTTGTTGCCGACGAAATTGCAAAAATAAAAGGCACGTCGGCAGAGGCCGTCCGCGCCCAAACCGGCGAGAATGCAAAAAAGCTTTTTTTAATACCCTGACCGGCAAACACACATTACTCACGCGACTCTTCGTCCTTTTTTTTGTATTGTATCTCGTCTCTTCTGCGGGTAAAGGCAAGAGACCTGGTGGAAGCAACTACAATAAATATAGCAGCAAACAGGATAATATAAACCGAGTCCCCGGAGAAAAATGTTCTTATCGTCCCGTCGTCACGGATTATGTGTATCGCCAGTGATACGGCTGTGAAGATGGCAACGGTGGCAAATGCCACAATGAGAATTACTTTTTTCGTAAGCACAAACGGTTTTTTTTCTTTTTCCATAAAGCCCTCCAGATAGTTTTTATTAGGCGGTTATTTCAGAGCGTCCTTATTGGCGATAAATCCAAACATCGCGCCGCAAAGCCCGCCCACAATGTGAGTCATGTAGGCTATGTTGGTGGTATCGGCCCCGGCACTGGCCACGATTTCCCGCCCAATGTAAATTACCAACGCCAGAATCAGCGTAAGCGGAACACGTCCCCTTTGCAAATTCGTAAACGAGCCCAGCAGAATCAGCATAAATACAATGCCGCTGGCCCCAAGCTTGGCCGCGTCGGAGATTATCACATGCAAAACCCCCGTAACAAAGGCCGTCACCACCATCATGATAACCAGCCATTTCGCACCGTAGCGTTCCTCCAGCATGGGCCCGATGATTAAAATAATCATAAAATTATTGAAAAAATGCGCCAGATTCGCGTGGCCGATAGCATGGGTAAACAGCCGGATATACATAAGCGGGTCGGAAAACGGGGCACGATATACGGAAAATATCAGTCGGTTGCTTTGCCCGTTTGTCAGCTCCGCCAGCCCCAACGCCAGTAAAGACAACAAAGCAAAACTGAGAATCACCGGAGCATTATACTGTATTCGTTTAAATGGGTTCATAGTTACCTCCTAATGTCATTTGCGCCGCGTCCTCTTGAGAGGATGAGTAGTGTGTCAAGCCAAAATGCGTGTATGCCAGCCTTGTTGCGGTGCGTCCCCGGGGAGTACGCTGAATAAAGCCCAATTGCAAAAGATAGGGCTCGGCCACGTCTTCAAGAGTGCCGGCTTCCTCGTCTATGCTGGCGGCAAGGGTGTCTAGTCCAACGGGCCCGCCGCCGAATTTTTCTATTATGGCCAGAAGGATTTTTTTGTCTACGGAGTCCAGCCCCAGACGGTCGATTTCCAGCTTGTCCAGCGAGGCGCGGGCCACGTCGAGGGTTATCGCGCCGTCGTACTGCACCTGGGCGAAATCCCGCACACGTTTAAGCAGGCGGTTGGCTATGCGAGGCGTACCCCTTGCGCGGCGGGCGATTTCCTCCGCGCCCTCCGGGGCAATTTCCACGTCCAGCACAGTCGATGAGCGGGTGATTATTTTTTGCAAATCAGAAACACCATAAGGCTCAAGGTGCTGGACAACACCAAAACGGTCCCGCAAAGGGGCGGTCAGCAGTCCGATTCGCGTAGTCGCACCAATTAGTGTAAAACGCGGCAAATCAAGACGGATGCTTCTTGCGCCGGGGCCTTTGCCGATGATAATATCCAGCACGAAGTCTTCCATTGCCGGGTACAGGATTTCCTCAATATTGCGATTTAAGCGGTGGATTTCATCTATAAACAGGAAATCCCCTTCCCCAAGGTCGTTTAGAATAGCCGCCATGTCGCCGGGGCGTTCGATTGCGGGGCCGGCGGTTATTTTTAGGCGGGCGCTCATCGCCGAGGCGATAATTGCCGAAAGGGTAGTCTTACCAAGACCCGGCTGGCCGTATAGTAAAACATGGTCCAGCGTTTCGCCTCTCCCGAGGGCGGCTTTAACAAAAACCTGCATGTTCTCCTTAACCTTAGCCTGCCCGATATACTCATCAAAGCGCGACGGACGCAGCTTCAGCTCTATGTCCCCGTCTTCAACCTGGTTAAAACCCGTGGTATTTAGTCGTCGTTCGTCCATATGTTAGCCCTTTGCTAATTTTTTAAGTGCCAAACGGATAATACTTTCCGCAGGCATATCCACTTCGGCTATTTCCAATACCGCTTGCATTGCTTCGGCGCGGCCGTATCCCAAGGCGAGAAGCGCGTCCATTGCGTCGCGTTTTCCTACGTCACTAACACCTGATATCAGGTGTCTGCCCGCTGCGGCCGGTGCCGCATCTTCCCATGAATCCGTGGTTTTGATTTTATCCCGCAGCTCAAGCATCAGTCGCTGAGCGGTTTTTTTGCCTACGCCGGGAGCCTTTGACAATGCAACGGCATCCTCGGCCAAAATCGCAAGCATGATTTGCTGGGGCGACATCGTGCCCAAAATCGCCGACGCCACTTTTGCCCCAATCCCCGACACGGAAATCAAAAGCGTAAACAGCCGCACTTCTTCCTGACTCAAAAATCCGTGAAGGGACTGGCCGCTCTCCGTGGTTTGCAAATAAGTAAAAAGCTGGACATCTCCCCCCCGCGCCGGCAGCCGGCTGATGGTGGCGGGCGAAACATTTACAAGATACCCCACTCCACCAACATCCACCACGGCGGAATTATCGTATACAATTGCAAGCTTTCCTTTTACATAAGCAATCATTTAATATTCCCTTTCACATCTGTCAGGCAGTCCGTTTGTCATCCGTTTCTTAGAATATGTCTAAAGTTTACCATATTTCGTAAAATTGCACTACACTGTTCTTTGGGTATAAACCAAATAAAAGGGCATTGACGAACAAGCGAACAACAACCCTGTCGTGTAGAATAAATGTAATTTCAAAATAACGGAGGTTTTATTATGCACGCTTGGGAATCAATACAAAAGGTTTTGGATTATGTCGAGGACAATTTAGCACAGAGCCATTCGCCCAAAGAACTGTCAAAGATTGCCGCCCTTTCGCCGTTCTATTTTCAACGCTTGTTTACCCGCCTTGTGAAGCGTCCAGCAAACGAGTATGTGAAAATGCGCAGATTGGCAAGGGCGTGTGAAACGCTTGAGGATAAAAGCAAACATATACTTGATATTGTCCTCGAACACGGCTTTAACAGTCATGAACATTTTACTAAAACATTCAAAGGCGCATTTGGCATTACACCGGAGGAGTATCGCAATAATCCCGTTCATCTGAATCAGATTATGAAACCTGACTTATTACTTGACTACACAATGATTGACGAAAATGTGCCGTTGATTACAGACAGCATTGTTTTGGAAATATCACGCAAAACAATAGATATTCCCGAACATTACATTGGCTATTGTGCGCCGGTTTCGGTATCGGAGCAAGCTCCGCTTGGAGAAACAACGGGTATAGATGTACCCGGTCTATTATGGGATAAATTTCACAAACAAAAGAGCAGCATAAAAGGACTTGAGCATGATTGCATAGAATTTGCCGCTTCTTCATTTGGTGACTATGAAGATGGTACTTTTAACTATTTTGTCGGGGCTTCTGCAATACCCGGCACAACCGCATATGATGATTTTGTGATTTGGGAACTCCCTGCCGCCTAATATATTATTTGTTCCTTTGAAGCGGAAAGCATTGTGGAATTGACAACTTCGGCATTAGGCAAAAGCATGAACTATCTGTTCAGCACTTGGCTGCCAAAGCACAACTTATCAACACAGCCATTTTCAGCAGAGAAATATATAACTATAAGCCCCGAAATATGTAAAATGGAATTATGGGTAATACCTGTTGCATTTAGTCAAGGGCTTTGCGGTTCTTTCCCAAATCAGTTGAAGCAACGCCAACGCTCATACATCAAGGTCTTAGTTCTAAGAGTAGAAAAACCAGCTCTACCATACATGGTGTGTTTGAT
>WQSB01000087.1 GCA_009788085.1 Defluviitaleaceae bacterium | reverse complement strand
GTGCCTGTGCCCGTCTTGCTGCGCAAGCCAGGCGGTGACACTTGCCCTCGTCCGCCGTACTAATCACGCGCCTTCGCTAGGCGCGCTTGCACACTCCCGCCGCCCCTCAGAAATTCCTACTGCTTGGGCGCGGGGTTATCATTGCTATACCGCAACCGGAATCTTATGCGTCTTATTAAACGGATGGGGCTTATAAGCCTCAAGCCTGAAATCATCCACGGTGAATTTGTAAAAATCCTTTATATCGGGGTTAATGGCAAGCGTAGGGGCGGGGCGGGGTTCTTTTTCCAGAAGCTCCTTGACGATAGGGATATGCCTGTCATAAATATGGGCGTCGGCTATTACATGAATGAGCTCACCCGCTTGCAAGCCGCTTACCTGTGCCAGCATATGAATAAGAATGGCATACTGCGCCACATTCCAGTTATTGGCCGTAAGGAAATCCTGAGAACGCTGATTTAAAATAGCGTTTAACCGCCCCTCCGCCACGCCGAATGTCAAACTGTAGGCGCAGGGATACAGACCCATGGCGTGTAAATCCTCGTGATTGTACATATTTGTAATAATCCGCCGGGATGCGGGATTATTGCGCAGGTCGTAAAGTACCCGGTCCACCTGGTCGAATTCGCCCTCGGGATACTTGTGCTTAATCCCAAGCTGATAGCCGTACGCCTTGCCAATCGAACCGCTTTCGTCCGCCCAGGAATCCCAAATTTTTGAGCTAAACTCGTTGATGTTATTGCTCTTTTTCTGCCAAATCCACAGAATTTCATCTATGCAATTTTTAAAAGCCAGCCGCCGAAGGGTCAGTGCCGGAAACTCCGTAGCCAAATCATAATGATTCACCATGCCAAAAGCCCTGACGGTGTGCGCGGGTGAGCCATCCGGCCAACGCGGCCTCACTGCCTGCTTTTCGTCGGAAACGCCCTGTTGTAAAATAAACTTGCAATTTTCAATAAAAGTTAAATCCGCTTGGCTCATAAACAACTCCTTCTACCACTCCGACGCCAGCTTGCTGTCGATGTATTCCACAACATGGTTGCGAACCGCCGGGTCTTTAAAATGATTTGCGGTGACTTTAAACCGCAGCTCCTGCAATTTGATTTCATCCCGGTTTTTTACATGGATATCCGCAGCCAACTTGTAGCTGTTGCGGAACTCCGAGCCCAGCGAAACAGCTTCATTCAAAAGAACAAGTGCGTCTCTGAGCTCTCCAGCTTCAGCCAAATCGCCGGCCCAAGCGGTAATCGCTTTTAGATACTCGTTAAAATTTTCTTCGTACTGGGCGATGGAATCCATTTGGGCAAGACCGTATTGTTTTTTTAATTCCAGATTTGTCATGGGACGAGGCAGACGAAGCATCGTGCGTTTGGCACACCGCTTCACGCTGTGCGGGTCGCCCTCGGGAATTGCCGGCAGCGCGGCGAGGTCAGGCGTGTAAAACAGCTCCGACTCAATCTCTTTTTTGCGGACGGAATTAGCCGCCTCTTCTTCCTCGAGAAAACGGCGGTTTATTTCGTCCTGTTGCCGTGTGTGACGGCGTACCGCATACGCTATGACAAAAATAACCGCCAAAGAAGCAACCACCAGCAAGATGTTTAAAAATCCCATAAACACTCTCCTTAGAAATTGTCAAATGTTTAGTGAAATTATACCCCATTTCATGTATAATTGGTACATGAATGATTTGAATGAGAATCAAAAAACGGCTGTGGGGCATTTAACCGGGCCAATGATGGTGCTTGCGGGCCCGGGAAGCGGCAAAACCGCTGTAATCACGGCAAGAGCGGCTTTTTTGTCAAGCGGGCCCGCCTCGCCGTCGAATATCCTGGTCATTACTTATTCCAAAGCCGCCGCGGGGGAAATGGAGCGTCGTTTTAAGGCAATCTCACCCAGCCCGGTTACTTTTGGGACATTCCACTCGGTATTTTTCCGGATGCTTCGGCGGGCCGGCGGCTACGATTTGGGACAAATTTTAGGCGAGGGCGAACGCCGCGCTGCCATACGCGGATTTTTATTGGAGATGCAGTATGACTTAGAGGACGAATTCCTATCCTCCGTAATCAACGAAATGTCGCTGGTGCGCAACGAGCTGCAAGAGCTGAAGCACTATCATTCGGCAACCATCGGCGCGTCGGACTTTCGGCATCTTTGCGACATGTACGAATCATTTAAAAAATCCGAAAATAAAATTGATTTTGACGACATGCTGTGCCGGACTTATGCTCTTCTTAAAAGCAATCCGCAGGAGCTGAAATTCTGGCGCGAGCGTTATCAGTATATTATGATAGACGAGTTTCAGGACATAAACCGGGTGCAGTACGAAACGGTTAAGCTGCTAAGTTCGCCGCTGAATAATCTGTTTATCGTGGGTGATGACGACCAAAGCATTTATCGCTTTCGGGGCTCGCGGCCGGAGTTTTTGCTAAACTTTCCTCAAGATTTTCCCGAAACTAAACAAGTCACTCTCTCGACAAACTACCGTTCAACTGATAATATAATCGGCTACGCCAATAATTTAATCAGCGTAAACGAGCAACGCTACGGTAAAACCATATCGGGGACGGGCCGCGACGGCAAGCCTCCCATGATTTTGACGGCGGAGGACCAGAACCGCGAGGCGGTACAAATTGCCGAGCGAATCCGCAGCCTGATGAAGCGTGGCGCGAATTTGAATGAAATTGCCGTGGCTTTCCGGCTGAACATGCAAGCCCGCGCATTCATTGACGCTTTTTTGAATATGAACATACCCTTCCGAAGCCGTGACGAAATTCCCACAATATACGAACACTGGATAGCGGAAGACCTGATGGCCTACATGCGGCTGGCTCGGCGGCTGAGCCTGCGGCAAAAATCAGGCTATGACCCGGATGCGGCACGAATCATCAACAAGCCCTACCGCTTCATAGGCAAGGCATTTTTGCAGGGAATAAAAAAAGCCGACAAGGATTTATTCACGGCCTATAAACGGGATTCAGCCCTTCACATGGCCACAAAAACCCGCATAGAAGAGCTTTACGACGACCTGCTTTGCCTAGCCCGGGAGAAAACCGTTGGCGCGATACGTTACATACGCCGCGGATTGGGGTATAATGGCTTTATAGCAGACACCTGCGAATACCGAAAGTTAAACCCGGCGGGGCTAAACGAAATCGCGGATGAATTGCAAGAAGCCGCAAAGCAGTTCCCTGACCCTTTGGATTTTATGATTCACGCAAAAAACGCGGCCCAGGCGGCAAAGGAGCATAATCAAACCGGCCCCTGCTGTACCCTCACTACTCTGCACAGCGCGAAGGGCTTGGAATTCGAGCGGGTTTTCATCGCCGGGGTAGTGGAGGAGGTTCTTCCCTCGTTGCACAGTAAAACCCTCTACGAAATAGAAGAAGAACGCCGCCTGTTCTACGTGGGCGTAACCCGTGCAAAGCAAGAACTATACCTGTCCACAGTGAAATCAAGATATGACAAACCCGCGAAACCCTCGCGATTCCTGAGTCCGCAGCGCAGCGAGGAAGTGTAGTCGGGATTGGGGCAGAGCCCCGTTTATAAGGAGGTATCTTATATATGAGTCGATGGCTTAGAAGAAATAAAAGAATCGTAGCGATGATAATAGCAATACTGATGGCGTTTTTACTGTTGCTGGGCTCAGTGGCGGGATTTTTCATGTTTTAGGGGGGAAATGCTATGCCTGATGATAATGATAAATTAACAGATGATATGGATGACTTAGAGGCGCAGTTGGCCGCGTTGGGAATGTTCAGCTCTGACGACGGCGACGGTGGCTTGAGTGCGTTGCTTAGCGGCGATGACGATGACCCCTTTTCAATGCTTGAGACTATGGGAGAAAGCGGAGGCTCGGACTCCGCGTCTGCCTCTACGGCCATGGACGGCGACTCGTTGGACTTGGACGCGCAGCTCGAAGCCCTCTTAAACGCCGACCAAAGCGCGGATGAGGATTTCGATATCAGGGACATGTCCGTATCTACCCATACCCAGTCGGTGTATGACCCCGAAGTTGAGGGAATGGGGATGGTTCAGTATGTAAAAGGCTCGTTCAAGGTTGAGGATGAAAAACCCAGTACAAAGCTGTTTGACGACATCTCCTTTGTAAAAATACTTGCCACGGCCATAATCGGAGCCTTGTTTATCTTAGTGGGCGCGGCCTCGGTAATTTTCGCGACCTCGGCCATTCGCAACCAGCAAGTAGCCGTTGCGGCGGTTTCCCATTTCGTACCCATCGAGCTGCCCACAAATGTTGCCAACAACGCCAACTTCGTTTTTATCAGCCAGCCAATGCTTTTGGGTAATCGCAGTCTTACCCTTAACCGTATTTCCGCCGGGTACACGGGTACATTTTTCTTTTTTGACGAGCTTTTTGACCCCGACGACTACATTATCCTACTGTATAATCAGGCGCGGTATCTTTATCCTATCACGACATTTAATATCCGGCCCGCACCGGGAGGCGGAACCGTTTTACAGTTCGGCTCGCTTAAACGCAATACGCTGTTTTTGACTTTGCATATTCAGTGCCGCGCCACATATGAATATGTGCGGTTCGAATACCGCTTCCTTTCGCCGCCGACGCATTCGCCGCCGCTTTATCTTACACGCGGCGTGTACGCTCTGGGTGATGACGGTTTTCCGGGACTTAAGGTTCGCCATGCCATTTTTGACAACACCAGCAGTCAAATTCATTACAGCTTCACCCACGACCCAAGAAAGCCCGGGCTACGCATGAATCCCGGCTTCGGTGACACTTTTGTGACACTTAACGATATATTCTCTACAATTAATAGCCTGACGAACGGTTTGTCCGCCGTTTACTATGAAGATTTTAACATTACAATCGGCTCCGCCACCTTTGGCACGCTTCTTACCATTGACGGCCCAATGAATGTAAATTTTAATGACTTGACATTCTTTTATCCCAGCCCCAGGTTCGATGTCACGCCGCAAATGCTTTACGGCAACGACCAATCTCGGCCTTTTTCGATTCAAACAGGGATGTTTACCCTGAACCTGGAGGCCATGCAACAGCAGGGGCGGCATTTGGTGCTTACCCTTCACGGCCTGGATGAAAACGGCCGTCGCCGAGAAACCATTCCACAAATGACCGTGCGCATAAACGCCAACGGCAGAAATTTTGATTTGCCGGGGGAAGCACGCCCATCACCCCGTGGGACGGACGTGCTTTTTGACCTGCTTCCTTATTCTATGTACATTCGGGAAGCGCATATTTCGCAGTATTCCTTGCTCATTCATTCGGTAGAATACAGCATACCGCAAATAAGCGTACCCCTTCAAATGTCCCCTGTGTTTAACAACTTACCCAATGCCAGAAGATTCATGGCGGAGACGGCCGTTACCGAGGCATTCTTGAGCTTGCTGGCATATAAATCAGGGGACATTACCGCCGACGGAATCATCGGGTTTTCCGACGAGCTGCGTAATGACCCTCAACGAATGAACATTTTCTCGCCCGTAAATTCATCGCGGTACAGCTCCATGTACGGTGCGACGGTTGTTACCGGCGACTTAATCAGCAATTACGATTATATCTCCGTTGTGGAGGTTCAGTGGGTGGCCGGAGAGGGCAGAAGCATTGAATATTTCCACGCAACCTTCCAAGTTACCTCCCGCAGCCGGGATGGCATTTGGGCTGTGGTGGATTTTAGGCAAATATGACAATGGAGCTGAAGTTCGCGTTTGTCGCGGGCTGCTTCGCGCTGGCACTTCTTTCGTATTTTCGCTGCAACTCAAAAAATGATTGGGCTTGGCTGGTTGGCGGCTTAGCTTTCACTCTTGGTGCGGATTATTTTTTGGTGTTGCACAATAATCATTTGCATGGCATAGCCGTGTTCTGCTTTACTCATGTGTGCTATATCATGCGGGCGGATTCTCATAAAAATTCCGTCAACGTCTATACCTTAATTGCACGCTTTGGTATTGTTTCTGCTTTCGTTGTTGTTGCTGTTATAAATGATTCGGTAGCTATGCTTGCGGGGATTTATGCCATTTTGTTTGCTGTTAATATTCACGTGAATTTTAGATTTTTTAGAAATGAAAAGACCCCCATTCCAAAGCTTAATCGTGCTTTGATTCTGGCGGGTCTTATTTTATTTATTCTGTGCGATATTAATGTGCTTCTGTTTAATTTGCCGATGTATTTAAACGCGCCTCAGGGGCTTACGGCCGTGTTTCCTCTGATTTGGGTTTTCTATTTGCCAAGTCAGGCTTTGCTGGCGGTAAGCGCGATTAATTATAAGAAAACACCGTTTGGGCGTACTGGTCGACAATTATAACATTTTCCATTTCAAGGCCGTTGACGGCCCGGGTCAAAATCAAAGCTATATTATATCCGTTGTCATATGAAAAATCCTCTTCTGCTCTGATAACCACACTTGCGCTGGGCGAAAGCGCGCCTACGGCTAGTGGTTGTGAAATATTAAGTGAGACACTTGCGTTTAAAATGCCAGGGATAGCCCTTAGTAGGTCTTCAATTGCCGCCTCAGTAGCAAGCCGCGCACTGCGAATCCTTGCCTCGTTGCCGGATTCAAAGGCATCAGCCCATGTGAATCTGATGGCGTCAATGTCATCACTGTCGTGGGCGAAGGAAAATGGGATATTCATCACCCCAACCGTCACAAGCACCCCCAAGGCAAACGCGGCAAAAAGCCCCAATACATACGTTTTTTTCATGTTTTCCTCCCTTATTGACTGATTGATTATGGATGTATGATTGTATCATAATCTATTATGTCCGCAAGGACGTTTCGAGAAAAAATATTGGTGGCAAATTTTGCAGTTTACTCTACCCGAAGCCATACATTTGGGGTAATATTTCCACCTGCGCTGATTCCAATTATGGGCGTCCTAAAAATGTTTCTGTCGTTGAAAAAGTCAAACTGCCTTGCCATACCCCAAATAGGCAGAAAAACGACTTGCACATTTTCGATTACATAATCAACAAACAGCACATTGCCATCCAAGTTTGCAATTAACTGCGAATCTGCAAAGTCCGCCAGCATAATGCCATTTGCTTGGAAAAACGATGGACGGTACGAAATAATAAGCGTATCGCCTTGAATGTTCCGTAGTGATTCTGCTCCACTTATATTCATATGCGTGTTACTAAAAAACCTTGCCCCTGTTACGACTTCGGCTACCACTTCCCTGTTTTCAACCCGCACCTCAATATTGCTCCCATTAGGAATATGGGAAATGTCTATGCGGATTTCTTCAAACCCGGAAAAAAAGTCATCAACCGGGATAATTGCTCCCTCTGTTACTGTTCCCGTTGTTTGTGTCATGTAAATCGGTCTGACAAAAAAGATATAAGGCAGAACAACCATAACAGCAATTGCGACAACAATGCAACCAAGCACAACTCCCTTATTTAATGAGCGTCCTTGATTTTTGTAATAAACGGTGTAGCGGTTGATAACAACAGCTATTGCAGTAATGGCAACCAAAAGTACAATCGCTTTTATAAAAAAGTTAATGAGAGAGGATTCTTCTATAAAAAACGCCAACACATTCGATGGGAATGATATGCGAAGACGCAGGTTTTCAATTACCGTACTGAAATTGGCAATCATCCACGATAAAGCCGCCGTAAAGCCCACTATTGCATAATACGTCCATTTTCGCAAAATTACCCCAATCAATTCGATTGTTGCCACAATCAACAAGCTATAGGCAACATAAACGAAAAATCCTACAATTATAAAACTCAAATCGAAGTCAAGTGCGAAGTGAACATTATCCATAAAAAGCGTCAGCACCCATACTATGATGTAGCGAATCAAATATGTCGCAAGCACGAACGCCGCCAAAGCAAAAACCTCAATAAAGTTATACAGCAACGACGAGATAAAGCGGCTGTTATTGGTTTGCGGATAAACGGAAAGTTTATCGTTTGTGCTTCTGTACATGAGCATTAGAACGAAATACCTAAGCCCTATTCCGAAGAAAATCGTAAGCGAAAAGTCACCAATGTTGTAAAATCTAACGTGATTGCTTTGTAAAATTCCAACAATCGTTCCGACGAAAGGCACAAAAACGAAAAGCCCCAACAAAATGAGTATCCATTTGAAACTTTTGGCATTGGTCTTAAGCCGTACCCGCAGCAGGTTTTTGATGTTCGCATATTCACCTTTTACCATAAACATTCGAGTTCAGCCTCCTTATTCTGTTGCGTTAGGAATACGCATAATTCTTCAGGACGAACAGGCGAAACCGTCAACCCCTGCTTCTTTGCCGATTCTATAACCGCTTCTGTACACTGTTCGTATATCACGGCAAAACTACTCAACTCACTTTTTTTCTGCATAATTACTTTTTTATCTGCGGCATAGCCGCCGATTGCCGAGGGTGTGCCGTCAATGCGATACGCACTTTGCCGTATGTCATCTACGGAATTATTGAGAACCACCCGACCATTATCTATCAGCAGAATGTCGGACAGTATGCTTTCCAGTTCAGAAAGCAAGTGGCTTGAAACAATAATCGTTCGAGGATGTTCAGTATAATCACGTAACAATATTTCATAGGCTGATTTCCTGACCGTTACATCCATGCCCAATACAGGCTCGTCAAGCATGGTAAGGGGCGCACGGCAAGACAGCGCGCACAGGAAGTTAAAAATGCTTGCCATTCCTTGGGAAAGGCTTTTGTATTTCATTTTTCCGGTTAAATCAAAATAGCGCATCAGCTTGTTTGCAAATGTTCCATCAAAATTTAGAAATATTGCTTCATAGCCAAAAAGAATGGTTTTCAGATGCAAATTTTGGTCGTACTGCACATTATGGTAGGTGTAGACCATCTTATTCAGCACAGCCAAGTTATCCATTGGCTCTTTGCCAAAAACAAGGGCTTCGCCATTTGCCTTGTCAAGTTTCCCGGCAAGTATTCGCATTAGCGTGGTTTTGCCGGAACCATTTCTGCCGATTAAGCCTGTAATGCTGTTTTCGGATATGGAAACTGACACATCGGAAAGCGCGTGTTTTTTACCGAATGTTTTACATAAATTCGTTGTTTTTACAATTTTATTCATTTTGCTTACCCTCCAAACCCTTGTAGTGATTCTTGATTTTGCCTATGAGTTCGCTTTCTGATACTCCAATCTTTACAGCTTCCGAAACAAGGCTGGATATGAGGCCATTAACCCCGATTTCCTTGCGCTCACTTAACAAACGCTCTAATGCCCCGCAAGCTACGACCATAGACGAGCCGCGCTGTTTTTCCAATATGCCTTTGGAAACAAGCACGTTAATCCCCTTTGCCGCCGTTGCGGGGTTTACATTCAGCCCCCTCGCGATAATAAGCTGGGAGTACGCTGCGTCGCCCTCTGTCAATATGCCGCTAATGATGTCATCCTCAATAGCTTCTGCAATTTGAATGTAAACAGGTTTCAAGCTGTCAAAATTGATTTTCATTTAACCAGCACCCAACTATACCACAATACTTATATAATGTAGTATGGCGTATTTTGACTTGCGTGTCAATATGAAAAAATTAAGCGACAAAATATAGAAAGGCGAGAATTCGCGCAGATGATTAAATCTGCAAGCGAATTCCCGCCTTTCTTTGTCGCCCCAGCCGACACGACCATGAGCAACATGAAGCAATCACGGGGATTTTCGGGCCAGCGCACCGCTGATATCCGGTTCTCTTAGCGAGACCGCTTCCCCTCGGGAAAAGGAGTACAGCAGAACCTCTTTGACTTCTGTTTGGGTGGCCTTGGCTAGGGCCTGCTTGTAGATTTCCAGCTGGACGCGGTGGTTTTCCCCCCATTGGGACAGGGTCATGCCGCGGGGGATGTTATCGCTTTTGAAATCCAGCAGAACAATTTGGCCGTCTTCCTCGAAATGACAGTCGATTATACCGTGGACAAGAATGCTCTCTTGGCTTTGCTCTTGCATGATGCCGGGGTAGAGTTTTTCAGCGGGGATGGCCAAGACAAACGGGGTCTCGCGATAAATTTTTTCGGCGCGGCGCAGGCGGTCGGCAAGGGGGGAGTTTGTGAGCTGTAGAATTTTTGCGGTATCTATTGCCGCTGCATCCTCCGGGTCAAGAAGATTTTTCTCGGTTAAGTCGGCGATTAATTCCTTGATGGCGTCCTGTGTAGTGTGTGTGTGATAGTCGATAGCCTCGGTGATTACATGCAAAGCCGAACCCATTCCCATGGGCGTTACGCCGCTTTCCGCCTGGATAAAGGCTGGCGGCTCGAAGGAAGGAGCCTCAAAAGCGGGGCTTTTACCGGCGGTGTTAATGCTGTGATGTGAAGCATCGCCACGTTCTGTAAACGGGGTGCTGTCTGGGGTTATATCATAGAGGCGTTTTATTTCCGATATGGACAGCTTTGACGGAAGCGCGTGAGCGGCGATATGAGGTTTTAACATGGGGATGCGGGGACTTTCTTGAGCTTCCGGCTCTTCTCCGGGCTTTTTGGGTAAAACCGTGGGCGTGGGGATTTCCTCTATACGCCGGATATTTATCCGGAACAGGGCCTCGTTTTTTTCTCCTATCAGGCAGGGCATAAGCCAGTCCAGGTAGCTTTTTACGCCCAGACGGTAATATAGGGGCAAAACGCACTGATTGGCGTAATCTTCCCATTTTTCCATGGATGCTTGTAAATTTTTTGCGCGGCCGGTTAAAATTAGAATTTCCTTTGCACGGGTCATCGCCACATATAAACAGCGTAGCTCCTCGGATAAATTTTCCCGGCGGGTCATTCGCGCCAGGCTGAACCGCGCCAGCGTGTTCGAGCGCGTGCGCAGTACAGAATTTACATAATAGGGCCCGACTCCCATTTCCGAATGCAGAATTACGGGCCGCCGCTCGTCCTCCAAGTTAAACTGCTTTGCCAAAAACCCGCATATTACAACGGGAAATTCCAGCCCCTTTGATTTGTGGATGGTCATAAGGCGCACGCGGTCGCCGGTGTTTTTGTCATGGGGCTCGGACGCAGATGAAACATTACCCGACTCGCCCAGTCTTTCGATATACCGGATAAAATGGAACAGCCCCTTGAGGCCGGTTTCCTCAAATTCGATTGCCCGCTCCAAAAGCAGGCGCAGATTGGCCTGGCGTATTGCCCCGCCGGTTGTGCTTCCGACAAAAGCGGGATAACGGGTCGAGTCATAGATTAGGCCGATTAAACGACTGACGGGCAGGTAAACAGAGGCGGCACGCCAATTTTCAAGGTCTAATAAGAAGCTTTGGGCTTTTGCCGCCAGCGGGCTTGGTTGGTCGTTTTCTTTTTCGGCGGACGCCGCCACAAGGCAGTCATAAAAATCCATCGCTCCTTCCGTCCTTGGTATGTTTCTGCTGATTTCGAATAATTCATCCGGACTGAAGTCGTAGACCGGACAGCTCAGCACCGTTATCAAATCAATATCCTGACGCGGATTATCAGTCACCCGCAAAAAGGACAGTGCCGTTTTAACCTCCTGCTGCTCGAAAAAACCTGCGTTCATATCCGCTACGGCGTCGATTCCGTGGTTTTTTAGTTCCTCCAATACCGTTCCGGCAATGCCGGTCAGGCCGCGAGTCAGTATGGCGATGTCGCCTAAGCGGCACGGCCTGAGCTCCCCTGTGTCTGCACTCCATACTTTCTGCGTGGCCAGTAGCTCATGTATGCATCCGGCAATAACCCGGGTTTCGGCAATGACATTGTCAGCTGGCTCGTCCGCGTCGTTTTCCTCGCGTTGGCCGTCGCCGTCTTCTGTTTGGTCAAGCAACTCTACTTTTATTCGCGGGGTCTTGGATGAGTCAGAGTCGTTCCGTCCCGGCTGCAAAGCCGCGGCGGAGTCGTATTCCACCTCGCCCAATTCCGGACACATAAGCCGGGAAAAAAAGAAATTCACCGCGGTCAGGATTTCCGGGCGGCTTCGGAAATTGTGAGAGAGGTCTATGCGGACAGACCCTTCGGACTCCCCCTTCTCCTCCGGATTTATTACCTTGAAGGAATTATATTTTTTGATGAATAAGCCCGGGTTTGCGCGGCGGAAACGGTATATGCTTTGTTTTACGTCACCTACCATAAACCGGCGTTCGGCCACGGCGGAGAGGATTAAATCTTGAATTTCATTGGAGTCTTGGTATTCGTCGATGAGCACTTCGTGGTATAGGCGAAAAGCCGGGTCAGGGGTCATATCCTCCGGGCCGTTGGGATATAGGATTTTTATGGCGAAGTGCTCCAAGTCTGTAAAGTCCAGGATATTCCTTGCGCGTTTTTCTGCGGCGTAGGCGGCGGAAAAACGGCTTGCTAAAGCCATAAGGGCGGACACGCGGGGAGCAAGAGCGGTCAAATCATCCAGCATTTTTCCGGGCGGGGCGAAGAAGATACCGCTTACCAAAGCTTTAACACGTTTTTTTACCGTGTCCCGTATACGCTGGACGCGGGATTTTAACAGCGGGTCAACCATGTCCTTTGCGGTGACAGACGGCAGCCGCCCCCATGTTATATTCTGAAAGGCGTCGTACATATTTTCAAAAGGCAAATTGATTGCTGCTTTTAAGTCCAGCACCAAGGATTTTTCTTCCTCTAGTCTGTCCAGATATTTATAAGGTGCGTCGGGCATATGGCAGATTTCAATTGCTTGGCGAATGCCCTCCAATGCGCCTTCAAGGCCGATAACCAGTTCTTCCCGGGCGACTTTTGCCCAAGGTGTTGCATCCAATGAAATGGGGGCTCTGCCCCCAAACCCCCGCCGCTCCGCGGGAG
>WQSB01000086.1 GCA_009788085.1 Defluviitaleaceae bacterium | reverse complement strand
CGCCTTCACGCGGTTGGTACATCGGTGAAAATCGGCATTCGCCTAACGGCTAACGCCGTTGCGAACGCTCGTTTTTCTGACCGCTGTAATGCACCGCTTGGATACGCAGTCGTTCCGCAATCCACATCTGAGTGCCCATACCCAACCGCCGTTTTCCTCAAATTAGACTCACGCGAAGCTGCCTTTGTTTATTTGAGCGCAGTATAGACGCTTCCGTTGAAAATGGACTCAGTCATCTATATGTTTTCCCAAGTTAAAGCCAATTGCTCCAGTTGTTCACACTCATCATTAACAAATCCGCCAATGGCCTGATTTGCGTCAGCTTGAGGGTTGACATCAACATGGAATACCTCTTTTAATAGCTCTATGCCCCATGATTCCAGCTTATGGATATTGTGCCCCAACTCATCTACAGGAAAAAATTTTCCGCTTTCGCTACCACCACGATTCAAGATAAGCTCGGACTGGTCCAGCTTAATTGAAATATCATCTAAATCCCTCTCTACAATAAAACAGATGGCTAGATGCTGTTTGCTTTTTGGATTATCCGGGGTGTAAATGACGTAAGGTGTAATATCATCAAGTACAACTGAAATACCGATTTCTTCTTTTATTTCGCGGGCAAGGGTTTCCCGGCATATCGACAAAAAACTAATAATGGGCATATTGTGTGTATCTTCAATGCGTGAATGCCCCCCGACATACATTAGAAGCTTGCTCTTTTCGGGGGAATCCGCCCCTGTTGACCGCTTATTTTTCTTTACAACAAGCACTTTAGAGCGGGAAGCATCTGTTATGATTGCTATGGGGACCGGTTGAATGAATTCCTCGGTGGCTTCTACAGTTTCCCTAAAATCAAAATCAAAAGCAGTCAGCAGATTATCCAGCTCCGAAAATGGAGTTATCCGCTGACTCAGCAATTTTGTTTTCAATTCCAAATCCGGGTTGATATAACCAATTTTCTCCATTAACAAATCACGCAGAATCTCAAGGGCTCTGCTTGTCACCTCTTTATTTACTTGATTTTGTTCAGACTTTGATGTGTCGATTCGCTCTATACGAATGAAATTATTCCCATGTTTTTCAACGGTATACTCAATAGCGTTAAGGTATTGCGACAAAACGTTTGGCTTCATAATAGAGCCCAGCTTTTTCGTAAGAAGGGTGGCGTGCTCCCTCTCGATGGATGTCTTGGCGTCACACTCAAACACAAATACTATATCAATAAGCCTTGTAAATTCAGGCAATAAAAAGAAATTTTCAACATTGTTCCTATGAGAATCTGTCATATGCTTTTGCGTGTTAAGCCACGAAAACCAGCAAAGAGCGTCAAATACGCCTCTGTCCAGAATTAATATATCGCAGTTAATTGGCCGTGATTCTAAAACCTCTATCATTCCAGACAATGAGGAGCACGCTGTCCAGATGTTGAACATAGGACTCCGTTTATCATGAACAGGACAAATACTTGCACGCTCTTGAACAAGAGATACATTTAACCCGTTTCGCCTTAAAAATATCATCAAGGCGTTTATGCAAGATGTTTTTCCGGCCTTGGGTGAGCCGCTAAATTCAATGACAATTGGCCTTCTTTGAGGGTGCGACTCCTTATGCTTGCGCAAACTTTCAGCAAGCTTTTCAAGCTCTAAAATATCACAATCCGCACTGTTTTCCATGGTATACCTACACTCTCCTTTATATTATTCGGCCTGCATATTTACTGTTCCCTGCTGCTTTTCAGATTGCTCGATAATTCTTGCCTTGTCATAATATTTTTCAATCAACGTCCTGTGTGAAAAAAATGCAATAAAAAAAACTCCCAGACCAACAAATACTGTGAATGCCAAGAGAAATAACCGTTCACATGAAAATTGAAGAATCAAAGCAGCTAATGAAACCGTTATAGGCATAATATTTAGTGATGTCGCCCGTATAATCCTAATCCTAGTACGCTGATATTTTATAAAATCATTTAATTGGATTTTTTGCCAAATTAAACTTGTCATCTTACCGGCAAAGCCGTATTTATGCCGTATCCGATTCTCAAAATTAATATAGACCCAGTCGGCAAACCTATCAAAAACCATTCCTATTATGTAAAACAAACCAAGCAGCAACGTAAAAAAGGGAACAGACGAGACCAACGGAAGAAAACCGGCAAGCGCATCAACCCCGATAATGTTGGCAACAATTAATACCATCCAAATCGAAGTTTGGATTCCTATAATTATTAACTCCACATACAACGATGTCATTGTCATAGCAAAGCACCTTCTAATTTTTCCTAGTATTCTCCATTAGAATAACGTAAAACTTCCCATGTTTCAACACAACGTGACAAATAATATCAAACTAGCATTTTGATGCAGCCTTGCCAAAAAACTACCAACATACAAATCACATGTCTCGTATAAAAATTCTCCTGATGCTCATAATAGGCTTGTAATGGTGTAACAGCCATAAACATGAGTATAAAAGGAGAATAATAATGACTAACACTAACTCTACCGCAGTACCTCAAGCTAAAGAAGCTCTTAACAAATTCAAGTACGAAGTTGCCAACGAAATTGGCGTACCCTTGAAACAAGGCTACAACGGCGACCTGACCTCTGCCCAAGCCGGTTATGTAGGCGGCTACATGGTTAAAAAAATGATTGAAGCCCAAGAGCGTCAAATGGCAGGAAGCGGAACGACTTCTCTGTAAATTTAGCCGATTTTAACAAGAAGACCATAAAAGGCCTGCCTCACAGAATTGTGAGGCGGGTTTTTTTGACATTAAGAGCGCGATCAAATAGAATATACAAAATGAAAGGAGCTTTTACGCATATGGCAAAAATAACATTTTTGGGGGCGGGCAGTACGGTATTTGCCCGGAATATTTTGGGGGACAGCATGGCAACCGCGACTCTGGCCGACAGCGAGATTTCGCTTTATGACATCGACGGACAAAGGCTCAAGGAGAGCGAGACTATTCTCAGCGCGATTAACAAAGGGCTGGGCGGAAAGGCAAAAATCAGTGCGCACTTGGGCGTGGAAAACCGCAAGGAAGCTCTTCGCGGCGCGGACTTTGTAATCAACGCAATTCAGGTGGGGCTGTACGAGCCCTGCACGGTAATTGATTTCGAAGTGCCGAAAAAATATGGCCTGCGCCAAACAATTGGCGACACCTTGGGCATCGGCGGAATAATGCGAGCCCTGCGAACCATTCCGGTGATGGCGGATTTTGCCCGGGACATGGAAGAAGTCTGCCCGGGTGCGTGGCTCTTAAACTACACCAACCCGATGTCCATTTTGACGGGATACATGCAAAGATACACCGGCGTTAAAACCATCGGGCTGTGCCACAGCGTGCAGGGCTGCGCCTCCGGATTATTAAAGGACTTGGGAATGGACGACAAAATCAAGGGCCGCAAAGAACTTATAGCCGGAATTAATCACATGGGCTGGCTGCTGGAAATCCGCGACAAAAACGGAAACGACCTGTACCCGGAAATCCGACGCCGCGCCGCCGCAAAAAACGCCACAGAGAAGCATCATGACATGGTGCGCTATGATTACATCGCAAAATTCGGCCACTACTGCACCGAGTCCAGCGAGCATAACGCCGAGTACAATCCGTGGTATATCAAAGCCCGCTACCCCGAGCTTATCGAAAAATTCAACATTCCGCTGGACGAATATCCGCGCCGCTGCGTCGAGCAGATTTCCGTTTGGGAAAGGGACTATCACGGGCTGGTGGCCTCATCCCAGGGCAAAACTCATACCCGCAGCGAGGAATATGCTTCCTATATAATGGACGCTCTAATCACGGACGTGCCCTACAAAATCGGCGGCAATGTCCTAAACAATGGAATAATTCCCAACCTTCCGCCGGAGGCCAACGTGGAAGTGCCCTGCATGGTGGACGCTTACGGCATAAACCCATGCTACATCGGACGCCTGCCCGTTCAGCTTGCCGCCATGAACATGACTCATGTAAACGTACATTTAATTGCAATTGAAGCCGCCGTGACGCTAAAAAAAGAACATATTTACCAGGCGGCCATGCTGGACCCCCACACCGCCGCCGAACTTTCCGCGGATGATATATGTAAAATGGTGGACGAACTTATATCCGCCCACGGGAACTGGATGCCTAGGTATAAATAGCTTACGACTCATCCAGTTTTAACACATTCATGAAAGCCTGTTGGGGCACTTCGACGGAGCCTATGCTGCGCATACGCTTTTTGCCCTCTTTTTGCTTTTCGAGAAGCTTCTTTTTGCGGGTGATATCGCCGCCGTAGCACTTTGACAAAACATCCTTGCGAAGCGCGCCGATTGTCTCGCGGGCGATAATTTTCGCGCCGATGCAAGCCTGAATGGGGATTTCGAACTGATGCTTCGGAATCTCCTTTTTTAATTTTTCGGTCATGCGGCGGCCGCGCTCGGCTGCGGTTTTGGCGAACACGATAAAAGACAGTGCGTCAACGGGCTCGTGGTGGACCAAAATATCCAGCTTCACCAGGTCAGATTGTTGATAACCCAGCAAATCGTAATCAAAGGAGGCATAACCCCGGCTGCGGGATTTCAGCGTGTCAAAGAAGTCGTAGATAATCTCGTTTAAGGGCAGCTCATAGCGCAAAATGGCACGGCTTGTATCCATATATTCCATGCCGATGTAAACCCCGCGACGCTCCTGACACAGCTCCATTACCGGGCCGATATAGTCCGAGGGCAGAAGGATTTCAGCTTTTACAATAGGCTCCTCCATGAAGCTTATCCGCGACGGGTCGGGCCAATCGGCGGGGTTGGAAAGCTCTAAAATTTCGCCGTCGGTTTTGTGAATCCTGTAAATAACGCTTGGTGCGGTTGTAACCAGGTCGAAATTGTATTCGCGCTCGAGGCGTTCCTGAATGATTTCCAGATGCAAAAGCCCCAAAAATCCGCAGCGAAATCCAAAGCCCAGCGCGACAGAGGTTTCCGGCTCAAATTGTAAAGAGGCGTCGTTTAGCCGAAGTTTTTCCAGCGCGTCGCGAAGGTCTGTGTACTTCGCACCGTCCGCCGGAAAAATTCCGCAGTAAACCATGGGATTTACCTTTTTATATCCCGGAAAGGCCGACCTTGTGGGGCGGGCGGCCTCCGTGACGGTGTCGCCGATGCGGGTGTCGCGCACATTTTTTATGCTGGCGGTGATATAACCCACTTCTCCGGCGGCAAGGCCCTCCGAGGGGATGAATTTCCCCGGCCCGAAATATCCCGTCTCCACAATTTCGAATTGCTTTTCCGTAGCCATAAACAGCGCGTTTGTGCCCTTTTTAATGCTGCCGTCAATTACCCGGATAAACACGATTACACCCTTGTACGCATCGTACAGGGAGTCAAAAATCAGGGCTTTCAGCGGCGCGGAGGGGTCGCCCGTTGGCGGCGGAATGGAATCCACAATGCGGTCAAATACCTGCGAGATGTTCAGCGCGTTCTTGGCGGAGATAAGCGGAGCGTTCTCTGCGTCCAGCCCGATTACATTTTCAATGTCGGCCTTGGTTTTATCCGGGTCGGCGGCAACCAGGTCGATTTTATTAATTACCGGCACAACTTCCAAGTTATTGTCCAGCGCGAGATACACATTAGCCAGCGTCTGCGCCTCAATGCCTTGGGCCGCGTCCACAATCAGCAACGCACCCTCACACGCCGCCAGCGAACGGCTGACTTCATAGGTGAAATCCACATGCCCCGGTGTGTCAATTAAATTGAGAATATACTCCTGCCCATCCGACGCCGCATACACCAGCCGCACGGATTGCGCTTTTATCGTGATTCCGCGTTCGCGCTCCAAATCCATATTATCCAATACCTGCGACTGCATCTCCCGCTTGGTCAGCACTCCCGCAAGCTCAATTAATCTATCCGCCAATGTTGATTTCCCGTGGTCGATATGGGCTATTATGCAAAAATTCCGAATGTTCTTCATAGTTTTCTCCGTTCCTTTTGTATGACTTTTTCATATGATATATTATCAAAGTAGCAGAAAATGTACAACTAGCAGCAAAAACCTTGTACCAAATCATCTAATTAGGGTAATCCCCAATAGGGGCACTATGAAAACTTGTGAATGGAGAATGGACATGACCGAAGCCATTGACAAAAAAGCGGAGGCCTTTGCCGACAGGCTACTGGATGGAATCAAAAACGGCGAGTGCGTAAATAAACTTTTGGAGGCAGAGCTATGGTACAATGAGCAACTTCCCTTGTCGTAGCTTGCCGATTATACTTCCCCCGAAAGATAAAAGACTTCTTGCGAAGTCTAAAAAATCGGGAGCGAGGGCGCAGACATGGGAAATTCTATTGTGGAGTTTATAAAAAAACATGCCTTTTTTATTCTTGGAGGCGTGTGCCTTGTTGCCGTTGGGGTTGTTTATATGGTCAGCCGCGGGCCGGGTGTGGCTGTTATTCGTGGGGACGACAGAGCCGCGGCGGATTTATACGAGGCGGCGGACGTTTACACGCCGGCAACAGCGGAAGCTCCCGAACCCATGCCCGAGGTTGCTTCCGCGCCGGAACCTTCCTATATAATTGTACATATTGCGGGGGCGGTAAATTCCCCCGGGGTGGTTGAAATTCGTGCGGGAGCGAGAGTAAACGATGCCCTTGAGCTGGCCGGAGGCGCGAACGAATACGCCGATTTGACCCGGGTTAATCTGGCCGCCCCGTTGCGGGACGCCATGCAGATTATCGTTCCCGCCGCCGGCGAGGAAATAGAAGAGGTTTTTGTTTTCGCGGATGACTTTAACATTGGCGGCGCGGATGCGGCTCAATACGGATTAATAAACATTAACATTGCTTCCGCCGCAGAACTGCAAACCCTGCCCAGTATCGGCAGGGTTAGGGCGCAAAGCATTATCGACTTTCGCGAAACCCACGGGGATTTCACATCCGTTGACGGGCTGATTAATGTGCCGGGCATCGGCTCTGCCATACTCGCGGGCATCCGGGATTTGGTAACGGTTGGTTAAAGGAATTTGTTCAGTCCAACAGCCCCATAACCCGGGCCAGATTAATCACTGCCTCTAAGGTTTCCACGCGGGTGGCGGATTGCAGCGGACGGAATGACCCGTCCGGGTGGCCGGTAACAATGCTGAAGTTGATGGCGGACTGCACCGCGGGCAGATGATGGGCACTAAAAAGCTCGGAGTCTATGAACACGGTGGCAATAGGCCTGAAATCGGGCTGTAATTCGGGCTGGCCAACAAGAGTGGCTGCACCGACGATGGCGGCTATTTCCTGCCGGGAAATGGGCGCGTTCGGGGAGAAATAATCGCCGTTCCAAAGCCCCAGCAGCCCGGCGGCACGGGCGCGGCTGATTCCGTCAAAGAAGGGATGCCACCACGGAATGTCAACATATCCGGAGTCGATAATTCCGGCGCGTGGCAACTGAAGAGTGTTTGCCAGAAGCTGGACAAACTCGCCGCGAGTGGTGACTTCGTTAAAATTGAGGTCTCTGATATAGGCCACAAGTGAGGAGTATGCGGCGGTATAGGCCTGCTCATAACCCCAATGATACCGCGGGATATCTTCGAAGAAAGCGTTATTATGCACGACGCCGTGAACGCCTGTGAAAATGGAACGTACCGTAATTTCATTCGGCGTGAATATTCTATAGGGCGCGAATTCGACGCGGGCGGGATGGAAGAACATTCCGGCCGGGCGAAGATGAGACGCCGTTCCCATTACAACAAAGGTTTTGTCCAGAGGGCGCGTAAATTCATCTACGACGAAGAAAATTACCCCGGTGCGGACGCAAATTAATTCCATGTGCAATTCCACCAGCGGGGTCAGAATCTGCCCGTTGGGATATGCGGCGCGGAACATATCGGCGCGGTCGGCAAAATAATCGGTTCTGTCTATCAGGCTGATGCGTAAATCCACTTGGTCATAACCGATTTGCTGATTGATAATAGCGGCTCTTCCGCCGAAAATTATATCCAAAAGCTCCGTGGGGACACTCAGGCGCGCAAAAGGCGTATTAATTTCAAAGCTTTGGCCCGGCAACCGCCAGGATAAATAATCCAGCACATGTGTGCGCACGGTAACGGTGGCACGACCGCCCAAAACCTGCGGGTTCACCCGCGCCCGGCCAAGATTCCAGTTAAGCGCGTTCACGTCAATGGCCATGTTGCCGGTCAAATACATAAAGTTCATATCGGGGGATGGCAACCTCGGCGGAGGCGTCGGCGCGGGCCCCGGGTCAATGGGAGGCGGCGGGGGAAGCTCCCCTGCGGTGTCGATAACCACCAGCGTAACCACCGGATTCGCTCCCTGCCTCATTTGGAACAGCAAATCCCATGAGCCCACAGGCAGCCGGGCCAAAAAGGCGGCGCGAATCGTAAATGTGTCACCTTCCCGGATGAAGTCAATTCCCTCGCGCAGCTCCACCGCGCCGTAGAAAATCCCTCTTAAATCCTGTTCCCGCATATCTATTGCAATATGAACATCACGATGCAGCTCGCCAAACTCATTGAGGTCAAAAATTACAGACCCCGGAAGAGCCACCGCGCTGTCCGAAACCGGGCCCACAAGCAAGTGCTCCCTTCCCGTTACAACAACGGGAAAAGTGCCATCGCGGATATTTCTGACGGGAACAGATGCGGGAACAATCAATGCGTAAACGTCGTCCTCCGACGGAGACACCCGCCCCGGCTCACCGAAAATAGGAACGACAACGGTATGATTATTCACTCTAAAAGCATCCCCGGCGCGCAAGCCCAGCGGCAATCCGCTGACGGTGAAGTCCCCGGGGAAAATCTCATCGGCAAAAACCGAGCCGCCCTCCAATGTAAATATAACGCGCCCGCTAACCGGTCGCCCCCGGTGCAAGGTCTCAAGCCCATAAACGGTTACGGCGATAGACTCGGCGGAGAATGTCAAATCGAAGAATCGCTCAATATTCGCGCCGTTGGCCCCCCCGCCGGAAACAAACGCCCGCACACGAACACGCCCCGCTCCGGTAACGGTCAGGTTGCCGTTTGCAATTGCCGCCCCCAGCCCGGGAGCCCCCGGTGCTAAATTCGCCGGCTGAGTGTCCGCCACATACCAGCGGATACTGCGCCCTTCCGACGAACTCGCCGGATGCCATACCACCCGCTCGTTAAGGTCAAACACGACCCCGGCCTGCCCGAAGGTGTTGGGCATGGTTAAATTGGTAACGGCGGGGGGCGGTATAACAGGAGCGGCAACTTGGTTTACTGGCAGTACGCCGGTAATTGCGGGAGTTAGTGTGTTATTAATCACAACGTTTTCAGGCCCACGGGCAACTATCGTATTAGGCGAAACCGTCAAAGACACGGTGAGGGCCGCACCTGTTGTGGTCACGCCGGACAGGGAAATTGTCCCTGCGGAAATCCATTCAGGGAGGCCGGCGGCCACACTAAAATTGGCGGCGGTCATTTCATGCAGATTGGTTCCTGCAACGGTAAACACCGCGCTTTGATTGGTTACGCCGGTGTATGCCACATCTGTAAAGGCCGCTACAGTCTCTTCTGTCGGCGTGATTGAGGCGACTGTGGGGGCAACACCGGCCTGACTTACGGCAAGGGTACCAGTAACACCAGTGGTTATTGTATTATCAATTGTAACATTCTCAGGCCCACGACCGGAGATGGCCTCATTTGCCGCCACGGTTAAAGGTACGGTAAGTGTGGCACCTGTTGGGGTTACGTTTGTCAGCGGAAGTGGCGTTCCCTCGGAAAGCCATCCGGGGAGCCCGTCGGCCACGCTAAAATTGGCGGCGGTTATGCTGTTTAAGCCAGTGCCCGCAATATTGAATACCATGTTTTGAGTCCCACCGGCGGCGGATACGTTTGCAAAGGCGGCTACAGTGGCGGTCTCCGGTGTAATTGAAGTAACAGTGGGGACGGCGGCAACTTGGGTTATTGTCAACGAACCGGTTTCAAGGGGGGTGAAGGTATTGTTTATTGTAATATTCGCCTGTGGACGGGGAGTATCATTGTTGTTGACGGATACCGTCAAGGGCACGGTAAGAGTGGCACTTGTATCTGTTATGCCAGATAATGAATGTGCTTGAGCAGTAATCCAAACAGGGTCTGAGGGGAGTCCGGCTACGCTAAAACCGGCTACTAAATTGGCGGCGGTTACATTAGTTAAGTTGCTTCCCGATATAGTAAACACCGCATTTTCAGGCAAGCCGACAGCCGGTACGTTTGTAAAAGCAGTCTCAGTGGCAGGCGTCGGTGTGATGGAAGTAATGACGGGAGGCGGGCCCTGCTGGCTCACCGGCAACACACCGGCAACATCGGCAGGTGTAGTAGCAATTGTAGTATTGATTGTAACATTCTCCGGCCCACGGGCGGCTCCCGTATTGGGCAAAACAGCCAAAGACACGGTAAGGACAGCACCTGTAGCGGTTACGTTTGTCAGACTTGCCGACGTAATCGTTCCCGCAGTAACCCATGTGGGGAGTCCGGAAGCTGCATCAAAATTAGCAAAGGTTATGCTGTTTAAGCCTGTGCCCACAATATTAAACACAGCATTATGCGTCGCTCCGCCATGCGCTACGTTTGCAAAAGCGGTTACAGTTGCATCAGTCGGCACAATTGAAGTGATAACGGTGGCTGCGGCATCTTGGATTATCTGAAGAGTGCCGGTTACAGCGGTGGAATTGGGTATTGTATTGTTGATTGTAACAGTCTCATTGCGGTCAGTATCATTATTATTGGCAGCTATCGTCAAAGGCACGGTGAGGGTAGCACCTGTATCTGATATGTCGGATAATGAATGTGTTCCGGCGGTAATCCCTGCGGGGAGAGTGGCTACACTGAAATTACCCGGAGTTAAGCCGGACAGATTCTCTCCGGTTATAGTAAATACTGCGTTTTGATTAGTCGCACCTGCGACTGGCACGTTTCCAAAGGTGGTACCAGTGGCCGGAGTCGGTATTATTGAAGCAATAACCGGCGGAGGGGCCTCCTGACCAACAACCAGCGTACCGTTTACAGCGGGGGTAATTGTATTATTAATCGTAACATTTACAGGCCCACGCGCCGTGCCGGGATTGCTCTCCACAGTAAATGGTATAGTAAGCGTAGCCCCTGTTGCAGATATGTCTGAAAGTGATGGTGCACCCGCAACAGAAGCCCATGCGGGAAGGGATGAAGCAACCACACTAAAAGGAACAGCACCTGTGCCTATTCCGGCTAAACCGGTCCCGGTAATGTTAAATACAGCGTTGTAATTTGTAACGCCAGCAGCCGGTACGTTTGCAAAAGCGGTTACGGTGGCGGCCCCCGGTGCAATTGTAGAGACAGTGGGAACGGCGGCCGCTTGGCTTACCGGAAGCGGCACACTGGTAGCCACGGGGATAATTGTATTGTTGATTGTGATATTCACCGGCCCACGGTCAGCAGTGTTATGGTTGACATCCACCGTCAATGGCACGGTCAGAGTAGCACTTTCAGCGTTTACGATTGTCAGACTTGCCGCCGTAATATCTCCCGCAGTAATCCAAGCAGGGTCTGAGGGGAGGCCGGCTACGCTAAAATTGGCGTAGGTTAAGCCTGTCAGATTAACGCCGGTAATGTTAAATACAGCATTTTGATTTGTAACACCTCCAGCCGGTACGTTTGCAAAAGCGGCGGCATTATTCGGCGCGATTGATGTAATAGCAGGGGGATGCGTAAGCTGGCTTACAGGCAGCGTACCGGTTATAGCAGGGGTTATTGTGTTGTTGATTACAACATTTACAGGCCCCCGGGCAGCCCCCGGATTAGACGCTACAATCAACGGCACGGTAAGCGTAGCGGTTGTTGCGTCAATGACATTTAACACAGATGTTCCCGGGGTAATCCAATTGCCCGGGGGGGTGGGAACACTGAAGTTGCCAAGGGCTATAAGAGGGCTTGTGCCGTCGTGTAAATTAGTGCCGGTTATATTAAACACTGCGTTTCTATATAAGCCGGGTTGTGCTATTCCCACAAAATAAGAGGCCTCGACCGGAATAATTGAGGAAATAGCTGGGCCGGGATAAATTTCTACCGATACCGTTCGTCGAATCGTGCCGTTGATATTTGTGGCATATAAGAAGAACGTAAAATTACCCGCTTGGGTTGGCGTACCGGAAAGGGTTCCGTTGGGTGCAAGCGTCAAGCCCGGGGGAAAATTGCCTGTGGCAGAAAATGTAGCAACAGGGTTGCCCGTAGCCACGAAGCTAAAGCTGTAAGGAACCAAAATTCTTCCGTTGGGCGCGTTGTAGCCAGTTATGACAGGCGCGGCGTGCGGGCGCAGAATAGGATGGCCCACGGCTTCGTTCCATTGCCATATATTGACCAAATCCCAGTCCATGGTTGTGCTGAAGAACGGTTCGTTCCACGCTGGGGCGGATAAGCCGTGCTGATTGGTTGCAACGGTGCCCTGGCCGGGAAACACAGATGTAAAAGCGTTGCCGCCTATCGTAAGAGAGCCCGCGGCGCGGTTATTTACCCCTGTTCCGCTTGAAGGAGCGGGCAGCGCATTAGGCACCTGGTCTTGGGCAACGTGACGAACAGGGGCAGTTGTTGCGCCCCATATGCGGCCCGTGCGATTGCCGTTGTGGGCGTCAAAGATTTGGGCGGCAACAAAATTGCCGTTTAAAGCCACGCTGTTGGTGATTACTGCATTGCCTGCGCCCGACATGCCCGCATTAATCCCTGCGATGCCGCCCATGCTGTAATTTGCACCGGGGGCCACCGCAATTAAATTGCCTGTGGCAAAGCTGTTGTATATCCGCCCGGAATTTGGTTGGGGGCCGCCTGGCCGGATATTCGCACCCACCAGGCCGCCTAATATGCGGGGGCTGTCCAGCGTACCAGCTCCCCGTATATCTCCGGTGGCAAAACTATCCCTGACCACGCCCAAATTCACGCCGATTAACCCGCCTGCCGTTGGGCCGTTCACGTC
>WQSB01000085.1 GCA_009788085.1 Defluviitaleaceae bacterium | reverse complement strand
GGCATACGAGATGTTATCCCTGTAAGTGGCAGTGGCGGCGGATTGCCGCCCTATCCGGGAACGGCGTTGCGTGTAGGCGCGAGAGGAGAATCCGTTCGGCAGGTTCAGCGTTGCTTAAATAATGTAGGAACCCGACAGCCCTCCATTCAGCGATTAGTGGAGGACGGCATTTTTGGGCCAAGAACATTGGACGCCGTAACTACCTTCCAGCGGTTGTTCGGCCTTGTTCCCGACGGAATTGTGGGGCCTTTAACATGGGCTGTCTTAACCCGCCAATGTGCCGGGGGAAGCTTTCCGCCCTTTCCCGGTGTGCTGATACGCATAGGCGACAGAGGGGAATCTGTGCGGCAGATTCAAAGCTGCCTGAACATGGCAAATCGCGCCGGCCTTAATACCGACGGCATTTTTGGCCCGCTGACCCAAGCCGCCGTAATAAATTTCCAAAGAAGCCGAGGCCTTTCCCCCGACGGAATAGTCGGCCCGATAACCTGGGCTGCCTTAGCCCGTGAATGCGGTTAAATTTGCATTTTCCCATCATTTTGATTATACTGCGATTGGTAAAAATTATAAAAATACAGAGGTGTTTTTTTGAACGACAATAAAAGAGACCCAAAGCAACCTCCCGGAGGCAGAATGCCAAGCGGCATAATGATGGCGGCAATAGCCGTTTCGGTGGTCATTCTTTTGAATATGGTCATAGGGGCTATGTCGAGAAACAACATGGTGCGCGTTACCTATGACGAGTTTGTGGCCCTGCTTGCCGAGGGGAAGGTTCAGGAAGTAGAGGTCATGCCGGACAGACTGGTGATAACGCTGTTTCCGGAGGAGTTAGCCTATGAGCCCGAGCCAACCCCCGCGCCCGCGAATATTTTTGAAGTTTTCACGCAGCAGCGAAACCAAGGCAGTGCGAATCAGCCCTTAGTGGTATACACGGGGCGTATGCCTGACCCGGAGCTTCGGGCGATGCTGGACTATCACGGCGTGACATATTCGGCGGCAATTATTACAACAAACTGGTTGCAGATGGTGTTTTTTCAGTTGATGCTGCCAATATTGTTTATTTTGTTTTTGTTTATGCTTCTGCGGCGCATGATGAGCGGCATGATGGGCGGGCGCGGCGGAATTATGGGCATCGGACAGAGTAACGCGAAGGTTTATATGGAGAAAAAAACCGGAGTTACCTTTGAGGATGTGGCTGGACAGGAAGAGGCTAAGGAAAGCCTGACTGAAATCGTGGACTTTTTGCACAATCCGGAAAAATACACGGATATCGGTGCGATTCAGCCCAAGGGCGCGCTACTTGTGGGGCCTCCGGGAACGGGTAAAACACTGCTGGCCAAAGCTGTCGCGGGGGAGGCAAACGTGGTGTTTTTCTCGTTGTCGGGCTCAGACTTTGTTGAAATGTTTGTGGGCGTGGGCGCGTCCCGGGTGCGCGACCTGTTTAAGCAGGCCAGTCAGCATTCGCCAAGTATTATATTTATAGACGAAATCGACGCTATCGGCAAAAGCCGCGACAACCAAATGAGCTCCAACGACGAGCGGGAGCAGACCCTCAATCAGCTTCTGGCCGAAATGGACGGCTTTGACTCATCCAAGGGCGTGGTAATTCTGGGTGCGACAAACCGCCCGGAAACGCTGGACAAGGCCCTTCTGCGCCCCGGCCGCTTTGACCGCAGAATCAACGTAGAGTTGCCCGACCTGAAGGGCCGCATAGACATTCTGCACGTTCACGCGAAGAAAGTAAAAATGAGCTCCACGGCGGATTTAAAACGAATCGCGGCGATAACCCCCGGCGCGGCGGGCGCGGATTTGGCCAATATGATAAACGAGGCCGCCCTGCACGCCGTCCGCATGAACCGCAAGGAAGTCGCCCAAGAAGACCTGATGGAAGCCGTTGAGGTAGTAATCGCGGGCAAAGAGAAAAAAGACCGCATAATGAGCGAAAAAGAAAAGCGCATAGTTGCCTACCACGAAATCGGACATGCCTTGGCTCGGGTAATACAAAAGGACGGCAAACCAGTGGAGAAAATTACCATTATCCCACGCACCAAGGGCGCACTTGGATATGTGCTTTCCGCCCCAGAGGAAGAGAAGTTCATGCACTCCAAGGACGAGATGCTTATGGAAATCGTCACTGCTTTGGCCGGCCGCGCCGCCGAGGAAGTCCAGTTCAACACCCAGACCACCGGTGCGTCAAACGATATCGAGAAAGCCACCCGAATGGCACGCTCTATGGTATCCATGTACGGCATGAGTGAAAAATTTGGGATGATGGGTCTCGAAAGCATCCAAAACCGCTACTTGGACGGCCGAGCGGTTTTGCAGGTCTCTGACCAAACCGGCGCGGAGCTTGACAGCGAGGTCAAAAAAATCCTTCAGGAATGTTATCAAAAGGCTGTAGATTTATTAAAACAACATGACGCCAAGCTTAGAGAAATCGCGGAATACCTTTTCACAAAGGAGACCATCACTGGAGACGAATTTATGGAGTTGTTTGAGCGCGAACTCCCTTGGCCAACGGGTATATAGCAGTTTTGCTTTCGGTACGGAAAATTGCTATATAAAATAAGCCGCGCACTACGATAGCTAAAAAAGGCTGTTTCACGAACGACACACTTCCAGTGCCAGTTCACGAAACAGCCTTTTTTTAACGCATTTTCTACTAATTCATAGGTAAGATGTCCAGTACCCATCCTACTTGAATGTCATTCATATTGACTATTATAGGGTTAGTCAAGTAAATATGCTGCATGGCATCGGCAACTTCCACGTTGGGGAAGAATCGCCGGGCGATAGCGTGCAGATTTTCTCCGGATACTATCGTATGCGTAGTGGGAAGCAAAGGAGAGGGTGGAGCCGGAGGGGCTTCCTGTGTGCCGGGGCGGCCATCTTGGTTGTCTTGGCCCAGCGCGGCCATATTTTCCAACTCATATTCCAACTGACTCACGCGGTTTTCTAATATGCTGACATCTGCTCTGTAACCATCTCGGGCGGATTCTGCGGCGGCTTGGGCGGCGGTCGCAGCCTCAACTTGGTCTCGGTAGTCGGTGAGGCTTCTTATACGTATAACAAGAAATACAATCAGAACCAGCACCGCCAAAACCACGGCGGCTAATATCCAGCGCAGGGGGCTGACGGTTTCCATGTCCCGGCTTTCGACTCGCATGCGGTCTTTTCGCACGTCGCGCTGTTGCCCCGGCCTTACCGGCCGGTTGGGGTTTCTCGGCGCGGAAACAAGCTCGCCGGGATTAAACCGCTGGCGAAAGCCGTCTAAATCTTCATCCGTTGTTGGTGCGGCGTTCCGTTCCTCCCGGGAAGGGCGGCGGGGGTCATGGGCTTGATGAGCTTCCTGAATCGGACGTTCCGTAGGCACATTAACACGCACCGCAGGCCTTGGGTCAGGGTTGCTTGCCCTACGGCGGTCTCGGTCTCTCATTGCACGGCCATCCCGTAGCCCCACTTCATAGGGGTCTTCCTCCCCTTGAATCAGGCGGGCTGTAACCGTATCGCGTCTGGCTCTCGGGCGTTCGGGCTCAACCAATCGCCCCTGAAACCCGGAGTCGGGCTGGCTCCAATCGCGGGTGTCCTGCCGTGCCACAGGCCTGCTGTCGTCGGCTTGAGTGGGGGCACGGTCATAGCCTGTTACAAACGCGCTTGTTACGGGTGGCGGGTCGTCATTGCCGTCATCAAATAACCGTCCCACGGCGGCACGGGACATCGCCTCGTTGTAGGCTTTGTCATCGTTATCAGCGGAATTATGCGTGCCATCGGCCAATGCCTCATCCTCCGTATCCATACCCGGCGGTAGTAATCTACTCAATTTTTCACACTCCCCCTATTAAGAAGTTTTTTAATTGTAGTAGTTTTCCAAAAAAGTGTCAACAAGTATGGAGTTTCGCCAGCATTTTCCATATTATTTTTTACCATTAATGTGCTTTTTGCATTGACGCCAATATTTTCCGGTGCGATAATTTATGCGAATGTGTGAGGTGGTTATATGTCAGCTGTGAAAATAATGGTCGTGGACGATGACAGGCATATTGCGGAATTGATATCTTTGTATTTGCGTAAGGAAGGTTTTGAGACTAAGGAAGTGTATAACGGGCGCGTTGCGGTGGAGACTTTTGCCGCATACGCGCCGTTTTTGGTGCTGTTGGATTTGATGCTGCCGGAAATGGACGGTTATCAGGTGTGCAGAGAAATCCGGCGGATGAGCAGTGTTCCGATTATAATGCTGTCTGCCAAGGGGGAGACCTTTGACAAGGTGCTGGGGCTGGAGCTTGGTGCGGATGATTATTTGGTAAAACCTTTTGAGCCCAAGGAATTGGTTGCCCGTGTGAAAGCGGTTTTAAGGCGGTATGAAAACAAAAGCACGGGCAGTCCGCGGGTAATTGTTCTGCCGAATTTATCCATTGACGCGGATAAGCTTACGGTATTTTACCACGGGCGGCCGCTGGAGCTTCCGCCGAAGGAATTTGAATTACTGTACTATTTGGCCAGTCATCCGGGGCAGCCCTTCACCCGCGACCAATTGCTTAACACCTGCTGGGGATACGACTTCGCGGGGGACACGCGCACGGTGGATGTTCACATTAAGCGTCTGAGGGAAAAAATGCGCAACGATGACCCATGGGGCATAAAAACCGTGTGGGGAACGGGATATAAATTTGAGGTTTAAACTGTCAGCCCGACGTGAAAGGACGCTTAATGTGAATATACGAGAGCAACGCGAGGCGCGGGAGGCCGAATACCTCAACCCGCTGGCAACCAAAAGCGCTGAGAGTAGGGGACGGAAGGTTTTTTTGCAAAAATGCGATATCCGTACGGAATTTCAGCGCGACCGTGACCGCATTACCCACTCAAAAGCGTTTCGGCGGCTGATGCACAAGACCCAAGTTTTTATCTCGCCGGAGGGCGACCATTACCGGACACGTCTGACCCACACCATGGAGGTGGCACAAATCGCCCGCACAATAGCCGCCTCTCTGTGCCTGAACGAGGATTTAACGGAGGCCATAGCCCTCGGGCATGACTTGGGGCACACGCCCTTTGGGCACACGGGGGAGGACGCTCTTGACCAATTGCTTCCCGACGGATTCCGCCACAACGAGCAAAGCGTCCGCGTAGTGGAGTTTTTGGAAAACGACGGTGCGGGGCTGAATCTGACTTTTGAGGTAATCGACGGCATCTTAAACCACCGGACTTCCTGTGCGCCCGCCACATTGGAGGGCCAGGTTGTCCAGATTTCCGATAAAATCGCTTACATGAACCACGATGTTGACGATGCGGTGCGGGCCAAAATTCTCAAGCCCGGCGACCTGCCGGAATTCGCTTCGAAAATTCTGGGGGAGACGCCGGCGATTCGTATAGATTTTCTTGTGCGCAACTTAGTGGGATACAGCCGGGCAAATCCGGGCAAAATTTCGCTTTCGCCGGAAATTGCCGCAACAATGAGCGACCTGCGCACCTTCATGTTCGAAAATGTATATGTACATCAGCTCCACTTTAACGAGCGCAGCAAAATAGATAAAATGCTGCGCCTGTTGTTCGAACACTATATTTCGCACCCGCAGAAGCTTCCGCCGGAGCTGCATAGCCGCATGGAAAGCAATCCGGCCTTCACCGTAGCCGACTACATCGCCGGCATGACCGACCGCTTCGCATTAAAAAGCTTCGGTGAGATTTTTATGCCCAACCCGTGGGCGGCTGGGAAATAATTTTGCTACTCAATAAATACCGCAGAGTACCAATTTATTTCGTCGTCGTGAGTTTTGGCCACGGCCAGGGGCAGGCCGAGCTGATTTACGGTTTTGAATACGTCAACGCCTATACTGTGAAACGCCGGACGCGCTTTCGCCGGAATCCGGCAGGCCTCGCCGTGTACATGCGAGCACTCCTTGCATAGTGTACAATCACTCAGCGAAAACGCGAAATGATAACCATCCAGAAAGCAAGCCCTCTCTATTTCGTATGAAATGCTCTGGCTTGCTTTTTTGTCGTTGAATCCCATTATTATACCGCCTTTGTACCGGCTGAAAATTTCTTCGTATTGCGCCATGGAAAGCGGCGATTTCTGGTTGGGGCAGGTGTGGCTCTTGCCGTAATCCGCGCATCCGAACAAGCACTTGAGCACAACCCGCGGGTCAAAAACGATATCGTCAATGTCAAAGGCCACCGCGTTTTTTGCTCCCAGCTCCTTTGCCATGGCAAGATATTTTTTGTGCATTATAAACTTCCCTTCTCTATGTATTTATCGTATGATACCATCACAGAAAAATAAAGACAAATTCTAAGAGGGAGGCGTTTTTTATGGCGCGTATTTCCGCGCGTATTTTTCCGGGGACGCTGGGCTACAGCACGTCTATCGAGGTAATTCTGCCCCAGAATCCGCTTGAGCTAAAACCGGTTGAAAAGGTGCTTTATTTATTCCACGGCCTTGGCCAAGACTGCACCGCATGGGGGCGGCATTCAACAATTGAAAGCTTTGCCGACAAGTATAACTATGCGGTAATCATGCCGGAGGTTCAACGCAGCTTTTATGCCAATATGGCATACGGAAGCGACTATTTTTCCTATGTGGCGTTTGAGCTTCCCAAAATTGTGGAGCAGTTGTTTAACATAAAGCATGTGCGGGAAAAAACCTTTGTGGCGGGGCTTTCCATGGGGGGATACGGCGCGATACGATGCGGCCTGTCAAGACCGGATTTCTACGGCGCGTGCGCGGGGTTTTCGGGGGCGTTGGACCCTCAGGCGCATGTCGGCGGCATGGACCGGGACGGCATGGGCAAGCAAATCATCGGAATTCTGGGCACGGATTTAATTTTCCCCGAGGAGACGAACCTTTTCCGCTTGGCGGAGAAAGTTGCCCAGCTTCCCGAGATGCAAATACCATGCGTGCTTGTCACTTGCGGCGACAAAGATTTTCTGCTGGAGGACAATCGCCGGTTTAACGACCATATGAAAAAACTGCCCATTCCGTTCAAATACGCTGAGTGGCCGGGGGACCATGATTTCAAATTCTGGGAGGAATCTTTGCCCATAATGTTCGAATTTTTTGGGGAGAATTCTTAAAGTGACTGTCAAACAAACGCGGAAGGAGCATACAACGTGAGAACCTTCATGGACGACCATTTTCTGCTGCACAACGGAACGGCAGTTGATATTTACGAGTCTATAAAAGACTTGCCCATCATCGACTACCACTGCCATCTCGACCCGAAAGCCATCGCGGAAAACGCGCGTTTTCACAATATTACGGAGCTGTGGCTGGGTGGCGACCATTATAAATGGCGACTGATGCGCCACAATGGTGTGCCCGAATCCCACATCACAGGCGACGCGCCCGACCACGAGAAATTTGCTGCATTTTGCGCAACGATGCAGGATTGCATCGGAAACCCGGTGTTCCATTGGGCACACCTTGAGCTGAAAAAATATTTTGGATACGACGGCAATATTACCGCTGAAAATGCGGCGGAAATTTATGCCTTATGTAATTCTCAAATTGAGCGGGAGGATTTTAGCGTTCATAGTGTGCTGAAAAAATGCCGTGTGGAATGGCTTGCCACCACGGACGACCCGGCGGATGACCTGGGATATCACAAGCAAATCCGTGACGCTAACGCCCATGGCGTGCCAAAGGTGCTGCCGACCTTCCGGCCGTCTCAGGTTTTGGAAATTGAAAAGCCAACCTACGCCGCGTATATAAAACGCTTGGCCGAGGCCGCGAATATAAATATCACCGATTGGGACAGTCTTCGCGCTGCACTGAGTAACCGGCTGGATTTCTTTGCGCAAATGGGCGGGTGTATCTCCGACCACAGTTTGGAGCCCCCCGTATTTGACCCCTCTGTCACTGATAACGACGCCGCAAAGGCAATGAAAAAAGCCCTCGCAGGGGAGGGGCTTTCCAGCCGCGAAATCGTTGCCTATAAGACGCGGCTTTTATCCTGGCTGGGCGGGGAATATTACGGCCGCAATTGGGTGATGCAGCTGCACATGCTTGTTCAGCGTAATAATAACTCGCGCATGTTTAAGCTTCTCGGGCCGGACACGGGCTTCGACTGCATCGCCGACGAAAGCTTTTCACTGGCATTGGCGCGAATTTTAGACGACATGGAAAGCCGCGACGCTTTGCCTCGTACTATTTTGTATTCCCTCAACCCCACCCATGACGATTTGCTGGCCACAATGATTGGCAATTTCGCAGGGCGCGGCATTCGCGGGCGTATGCAATGGGGCTGCCCATGGTGGTTTAACGACAATAAAACAGGTATGCAAAAGCATCTCACTACCCTTGCTAACCACGGCATGATTTCCACTTTTATCGGAATGCTTACCGACTCACGCAGCTTTCTGTCATACCCGCGTCACGAATACTTCCGCCGCATTCTGGCACAGCAGCTTGGCGAATGGGTCGAGGCCGGCGAATTCCCCCGCGACATGAACCGCCTGAGTAAAATCGCCGGGGATATCGCGTACTATAATGTAAAAAATTTTTTCTAGTGCTCGTTCTGCTTTAGCACACACAAATTGAGAATCACATGGTACAAAAAGGCAGAATCGGTCAAATAAAAACCTTGCAGATAAATATTTTTTAAGCAAGGATTTTTCATTTTATTCATACCTAACATATTCCTATGAATTACCCGATGGTCTGGTAGGATTTGACATGGGCTTGAAAAAGTTTGCGTGTCTGGTATTTAGAATGCAACCGGGCAGTAATAGCGAAGAACTTGTGGGTGGGGAAGACGGCGGCGGCTACGGGATGAATATGGCCCCCGACTATCTTACTAATGTGTGGATACCCAAAAATTTGGATAAATTGATTGGATATTATGCGAACAAGAGCGGTTACGGTTTTAAGATTGACAAAGCCGAAACCGATTATGGTGTCACAAACATTCCGCTTGATGGGTCAAAACCCGGATATACGATTTTTGGCAATATTGAAGTATATAAAACCGACATAGAAAAAGAGCCGGAGATGTGTTATTTCTTGCCTTTAAAACAATAACCCATAAAAAGCGAAAGATGGACAAATATGGCAAACGAAGTATTAAATTGGTTATTAGAAGATGAAAACCCCGCCATCAAATATCGGACATTGACCGAAATTAACGGCGAAAGCCCCAATGATTACCGGGACTGCTACAATGATATATGGAAACAAAAGCAAATTGTGAAACTGCTTTCAAGTCGGGATGAAAATGGATTGCTGGTAATAAAGGGCAAACCGATTGACGATTTGGATGTATTTGCTGAATATGGACTACAAAAGGATGCGCGGCTTTATAAGAATGCTGAATATTCCCTTGATTTGATACGCTCGTGGAAAAAGAACGATATAGATTTATATGCGTGTTACACACCCAGCAGGCTTAGGGCATTGGTTATGCTTGGTTATTGTGGCAATGATGTCATGGAACTAATTGATGAGTTTTCGGAAACGCAATTATATGATGGTGGGTTTATGTGCAACAGGCTACTATATAAAAAACCCAACCGCAAAAGCTGTTATAAAGCGGCTGTTCCGGGGCTTTTACTTTATGCTGAATGTAAGCGGAAAAACATACTACCACAAAATGCAAATAAACTAATAGATTATTTTCTTAATCGGGATGTATTCTATACATCTGATAAAACAGAGAACCTATTTTTCCACAAAGACGGTGTTTCGCCAAAATTCTCAAAATTCGGCGTTCCACTTATTGTCTACGCCTTGTCTGTGCTTGGCGTGGGAAATTTCCCCGCTTTGCATAATGCGTGGGAAATGATAAAAGATAGGGAGGGCGAAAATGGAAGATTGCGGTTAGATGGTTCGGCAAAACAACCGGGTGTTTTTGGTAAAGATGGGCATGAGAATAAATGGGCAACATTTTATGCTGTGCTTGCTGAAAAGTATAAAGTCGAATAGATAAAGGGTATTTCAAAGGGTCAATTCAATAAATCCATACAGCAAAAAAGCCCACAAACGGCTAATTTGCGGACTTTCCTACATAATCGGGGAAACAGGATTTGAACCTGCGCCCTCCTGGTCCCGAACCAGGCGCGCTACCAAGCTGCGCTACTCCCCGCAAGTGAATCTCCATGTGATTATAAACAATTTTTGCCTACTGTCAATATTTTGACAAAATTATGACCGCAGATTATCATTATTTGGGTGGGGATGTTTATGGAAATGTTGGTTCTGGAATTCATGGTAGTATCGGTTATTGGTTTTCTTTTCGTTGTTTTTGGGATTGTCAAGGTTTCTGCCGTATATTTAAAAAACCTTGCCGAGGAAAGAACCGACGAAAACGAGAACCATTTCTTTTTATACTATCCCAAAGGCGGAGTGGGGGAAGCGATATTTTCCGCTTTCTTGTGGGCTGTATGCCTTGCGGTGTTATTTATGCAAGGCCACGAAAGCCCGGATTTCGCATTTGTGGCAAGGATGGTCTCGCCCGCCGTTTTCTTTATCCCCATATTCATTTCAAGGATATTGTTACATCTTATTAATGCCGGTTGGGGAATTGAGGTTGACGGGGGCCGGATAACATACAAGTCGATTTTTCGAAACAGAAGCTTTTCACTTTATGAAATTGACAAGATTTCATCGTCGCGGTTTCAAGGGGGTATCGTGCTTTGGGTGGCGGGGGAGAAGCTTTTGGTAAAAAGCAACGCGGAAAATTATTTTTATTTTATAGATTTTCTGGAAGAACGGCTGAAAATTACTATTGATTACGATACTTGGAGCGGGAGGTTATTGCGGCATACATATTCTGGGGTAGGGCGGTTTTTTGGGGTTCGGTGGCGGCGATTGCTTGTGTAATCCTTGGCAACGCATTTATTGTTATTTCCCTAAAAAGCAGAAATTTCTTGGGCCTTAAACATATCGTGACAATGGGCGCGGGCATTGTAATTGTAGCCGTTTTTGCGGTGACAATACTTATGGAGGACGTGCCAATTCCCACGGTTATACAAATGGCTTGGGAGGATTTGAGGGCCATCGAGCAAGACGATTTAGGCACTTACACCCGCATTATAAATCTCGAACACAGGCCCGTTGAACGCCTGTGGGAGCTTCCGTCGATGTCCGGGGGAGGGCGTATTTTTCCCATTTATCGGATACGGCCAACGGGGGAATCTTATTTTGTCTTACTATACCCGCGGTCTGTGGCACCGGGCCTTATAAGGGAAAGGCTGGCCGCGCCCGAATATCGTATTTTCGAATCACAGGAAAGTGTACGGATGTATGCGGTAAGATATACGCCAAATTTTCATATCGTTGTAGAGTTTATTCCGCGAAGGGGAGGCTAATATGATTTTTGTATCTTACAGCAAAACGGATAAGCATTATGCGGAAAACTTGGTTGCGGAACTGGAGGAGGTCAATTTCCTGTGCTGGTATGCCGACAGAGACAACCCTGCATATTTGGGCGGACGGGAAAAAACGCTGAAAATGATTGAAAATTCCCGTTTTTTTCTGCTGATTTCGTCCCGCAACGCTTTTAACAGCTTGGATGTACAGGATGAAATTTTTAGGGCAAAGGAAGCGGGCAGCATATGTATAGAATTCGCAGTAGAGGAAATGAACGAACTTTACCTTGATGCGTCATTAAAATTGCAATCGTCGGTTTCTTTGTTGCGGGATAGCATCGCGGATTGGCCCCATGCCATAAATATGCTGATAAATATACTTGAATCCCATGATTTTTATGATGCGCCGCCGCCTCTTGCTACCAAGAAAGACCCCGTAAAAAGAAAGCTTGGCGCGGTAAAAGCCCTTAGTGAGATTATGGGCTTGCGCTTTACTTTTGCGATTTTAATTCTGCTTGCAATTATTGGATTAGGCTCCATTGTGGGGGCAACCCGCAATTTTTGGGGATTTTTCAGGGCTGTCACCGAGCCGGTGGTGTTTGATGAGCCAGAGCCGGATAATCCGGTAATTTTCACCGAAACAGCCTTCGAAATGCCGCAATATCCCGGCTTTGAGGAATTGGATTTCTATGATGATACTTGGCATTTGTTGACCCACGGTCAAGCAGATGCGGGCGATATTGCCGCACAGCGAAGACTTGGTTTTGCGTACATGCAGAGTAGGGGAGTTGCGCAAGATGCATCCCGGGCGGCGTATTGGATGAGCAGGGCCGCCGCGCAGGGGGATTCGATTTCGCAATCGGCCTTGGGATGGATGCATTTTACCGGGTTCGGGGTAGTGCAGGGCTATTGGCAGGCTGCTTATTGGTACAGGCAGGCGGCGGAGCAAGACCACGCAAGGGCGCAATTTTATTTAGGCCGGATGTATAATCTGGGACGCGGCACGGACGAAAACCCAGCACAGGCATATTATTGGATTCGACGGAGCTTCGAAAACGACAATAATTCCGCGCAGGCATTGGCCTTTCTTGGATATATGTATCTCATTGGGCGTGGGACAGCGCAAGACGACGAACGGGCGTCATATTTTTTAAGGGCGGCAGCTGAAAACGGCAGCGTTTCGGGTCAAGTGAATTTGGGATTCATTTATATGATGGGACGCGGAGTCCCGCAAAATTCCGAAAGGGCGGCATATTTGTTCAGAAATGCCGCCGAGTTGGGCTATTCCACCGGGCAATTTAATTTGGCTACAATGTATATCCGTGGCGACGGAGTGGAACGAAATTATGAAACAGCCGTATACTGGCTTAGAAAGTCCGCCGCGCAGGGCTTGGTTGAGGCAATGTTTTATTTGGGCAATATGTACGACACCGGAGACGGCGTAGCGCAAAGCGCGGAACAGGCTCTTTATTGGTACGGGCAAGCCGCCCTTGCGGGGCACACCCGTGCAGCGGTTTATATTAGCCTACTGCTTGAAGCACACACGCCTTAGGGGGGCTTGAAGATGGTGGCAGTGGGCCAAGGCGGACTTATTGGGTTGCTCGCTATGTGCGGCGGGCGTCTCGGCTGATTCGGCGAAGACGCCCGGG
>WQSB01000084.1 GCA_009788085.1 Defluviitaleaceae bacterium | reverse complement strand
GCTCCGCTGGTGTCCCGGGAAAGTGCTGACTCCGCGCTTCTGGAGCGCGTCGCCTAGCCCTTTCGGCCGGGCCAATGCGCTATGCGGCAACGCGAATCAGCTTCGCTGAAAGCCGGCCTCGCCCCCAAGACCGATGAAAATTGATTTCCGAGGGGTCGGCGGTGCGGGGCATTTGTGACACTGTCGTGTTAATGTATATTATTTTCGCCATTTATATATTGCCCTCGAAAAAAATTTCTACCATCTAGTGCTAACGCATTCTCCGCGAGGACAAAAGCTAAAACTCTGATTTCGCCGTCTTGAAAATCAAGCTCTATCCGGTTGCGGGATACGGAAAAAGTTCCGGTGCGGGTTTCCCGAAGCAAATCCTGTGTGGCCGCACCGGCTTTCCGATAGGTGGTCAGATTAAAACGCTTCCCTGTGAACTCAATAATTTCTTCATGAGGACTTCCTTTCGCATATACCCATGTCATATGTAGTTTTCCCTCCCTCAGCACTAAGCCTGTTTTGGAGCAGGTCTATTTATTATGTCAACTGTGGCCAATTTGAGTGTAATATATCACTCTATCTTGAAAATTGCAAACTGTTTATATGCAATATTCAAGCTTGTATTTGTTCGCATTATAGCTTCACCCTGTAAAATTTACACGGGGTGAATTTAATGGCATACAAATATCAGAATCGCTACTTGCAATTAGGCTTGAATATCGCGTACTACCGCAAGCTTAAAGGCTTTACACAGGTACAGCTATCAGAAATCGTTGACATCAGTCGCACGCATATGTCCAATATAGAAGCTCCGGGCATGATAAAATCCGTGTCGCTGGATGTTCTTTTTAACATCGCCGACGCATTGGGCGTAGAGCCGGGAAAATTGCTGGAGATTCGAGGGTAGTTTCATATTATATGTACATACAAAGCCCGGCGGCTTCTCACAAGTGCAAGCGCGAAATCGCCGGGTGTTGTTTAGTTCTTGGAAATACGCCCTAGTGTCCCGACCGCGCTTAAATTTAGGGGCGGGGGGAATGGAAAGCGCGTCTAGCGAAGTCGTGAGGATTAGAGGCGAACGGGCGGGCTAGTGCCATCGCTGGGTTCGCCCAGCGAAACCAGCACAGGCACTGCCTGGCCGGAGTCAATCATCCCACGACAAGCGTTAGCGCGGCCATTCCACCCGTCCCTAAATTTAAGCGCGGTCGGAGCCCTAATTTCCGTCGCTTGGTTTTTGTTCCAAAACCTTTGAGAGGTCATCCGTATCCTTTGCGCGTTGAACAAAGGGCTTTATATTTACAAATTGACGGACGAGGCAAATTACTACTATGGCCAGGCCGACCCATGCCATGACGCTGGCGTATGTCAGAATTGTGCTGGCATGGGAACGTATGAAAAGTCCGCTTATTCCCGAAATGATTATGGCAATTATGCCTATATCGGTCATGGCTCTGCCCAGCCGTAGCCTTGCATCCATGAGGGCGTGCTCTTTAAACAGTGGCGCGAAAACAATAAGCAAGCCCACCATTGTCGCCATTCCGGCAATTGGGAACAGCATATTTGAATGATTCGGATGGAGAAAGCCGGCGGTGCTGGCGGCCACAATGCCGACAATACCTATTACTACCGGAAGCCGGTTCACCTGCTGAGATAAACGCGCCTCTTTTGCCGACTTGGCCGGAACCGCCGCCGGAGGTGGCTTTGTCCCTGTCGCCTCAAGGTCGTGAGCCATGTCCGCGGAGGCGTCCCCCGCGCCGTTTTTTAACAGAAAGTCCGTAGTGACATTAAACAGCTCACTTATTTGTACAATATTATTTACGTCAGGCAGGCTTTCACCAAGCTCCCATTTGGAAACGGCCTGCCTTGTTACCAAAATTTTTGCGGCCAACTGCTCCTGTGACATACCTCTTTGCTTTCTTAATATCTGGATTCGTTCACCCAATGTCATTTTGACATCAACTCCTTTTTTGCTATTGTAACGGCTTACCCGGTTGCGTTCCAGCAATAATTTTCGGAATTTACGCAACCATTGGTTGCGATATAGCGGAATCGGCCATATCTTTTGAACTCGCATTTGACAAGCGGGTGTTACATACAATACCCTAACGGAAGAAGCAGGCTTCAACAATTGCGAAAGGGGAATTCTATGGCTACGCCCAAGGGCTCGAATCTGTTTATGCTGGTGCTGTTTTTGTGGTTTATCGTGGTAAGCTTTATTTTTGTGATAGTTGATATGGTCATGCCCATGTCCATGGGGGTCGCGCTCTTTGTTATCCAGTTTTTGGGTTTTGGCCTCCCCTGTGTGGTCATTCTTTTTCACAATCGCGGGCGAATCAAAGAAATTCTGCCCATGCAGCGGATGGGCGGCAAGAATATTCTTATGATTTGCGCGATGTCTTTGGCATTTGTGCCTGTACTGATGTTTATCGCGTTTGTTTCTCAGCTGTTCTTTACGAATTTTTTTTCCGAAGCAATGGACCAGATTTCATTTGAATACAGCCTGCTTTGGGCGTTGTTTTTTATCGGGGTCGTGCCCTCGGTGCTTGAAGAGCTGGCCTTTCGTGGTATTATTTTTTCCGGCTACCGGGATATTCCCATCTTTAAGGCCGCACTGGTAAACGGCTTGTTTTTTGGTATCATTCACATGAATATGCATCAGTTCTTCTTTACCGCCGTGGCGGGTTTTGTCTGGTGCTTTATGGTTTTTTACACAAAATCAATTTGGGCGGCGGTTCTGGCGCATTTCATTAATAACGGCTCCCAGGTTATGTTGACTTTTTGGGGAAACCATTTAGAGGGCGCGGCGGTCTATCAAGAACCCTCCCTCGCAGAGGCCATACTCTCCATGGGAATTCTGGCTGCTGTGGGAATGTCAATTTTCTTTGTTATTTATCCGCGGTTTAAGGTGTATAATATATGTAGGAACACCATGCCGCAGCAAAATTGACTTTCTCTAAGATATTTGTTTATAATATTTTGAAGTACATAGGGACGGAGTGGCCGTATGAAACGCATACAACTCAGGAGCAAGCTGCCGAAACTGCCGAGGCGTAAGCTGACGCCGCGCAAAAAAATAAAACGCAAGCAGCAAATCTGGATATACAATGAAGGCCGCCTGGAGCAGGAGCGTATTTGCCCGGAACGCTGGATGCGCCTGATTTATGAAAATCCGCTGGGCGGGGCGTCGCTTTTGTGGCTGGTGAAGAGGAAGGCTTTGAGCCGGCTGTACGGGCTGTATTGCCGCACGCCAATGTCGGCCAGGGGGATTCCAAAATTTATTGAGAAATACGAAGTAGACATGACCGGCTGCGAGGGCTCGTATAAAAATTTCGCCCAATTCTTCTCCCGGGAGAAAGCGGATGTGGCCTTTCCGGAAAACACCGCCGCGCTGGGTTCGCCCTGCGAGGGGCTGGTAAGTATTTTTGAGGACATCCATCCGGAGCAGGTTATCGCCGCAAAGGGCGCGCAGTTCTCCCTTGAGGAGCTTTTTGACGACGAGTCCCTTGCCCGGGAATACGAAAACGGCACTATGGTCAGCGTCCGGCTTACGCCTGCCCATTATCATCGTATGCATTTTTTTGACAACGGCGTTGTCACCGCCACCCGGATGATTAAGGGCGATTTATACTCGGTCAGCCCGCTGGCGTTAAAGCGTGTGGTCCGCCTCTATTGCCGCAATAAACGCGCACTGATTCATTTTTCCACCGAAAGCTTCGGTGAGGTTGTAATCGTCGAAGTAGGCGCGACTTTTGTGGGCTCAATCGTCCACTGCTTTGAGGACGGGCAGGAGGTTCGGCGCGGCGATTTAGCCAGCTATTTTAAGCCCGGCGGCTCGCTTGTACTTATGTTCCTGAAAGAGGGCGCGTTTAAGCCTCACAGCGATTTGGTGCTGCGCACAATCGACGGCATCGAAACAAAGATTTCCATTGGCTCGACCATTGGTCTTGGCCGTTAGAGGAGGTTTTGTTTATATGGCTAAATATTTCCCCGTGCTAAAACACTTTAATACCCCCAACGCGATTACGACACTAGGGCTGGTTTTTGGGATTTTTACATGCTATTTCCTGACCCAGCGAGACTTGAGGATGGCGATTATCTGCCTGTTTTTCGCGGGCGTAATGGACTTGGTGGACGGCTTTGTAGCCGCCAAGCTGAATCAGCAGTCCAAGTTTGGGCAATCTTTGGATACGCTGGTGGATTTCTTTACCTGCTGCATCATCCCTGTGTGGATGGTTCACGATATGCTTTCGGATTTGCCGCTGTATCCTCTTATCGTTGCCGCCATGATTTTTTATGTAATGTGCGGGCTGTGGCGTCTGGCTCTTTATAATATCACCGGAGGTGGCAAGAGTTTTACCGGCTTGCCCGTTCCCGGGGCTATGATGCTTATTACCATTGTCATCTGGTGCGTCGTAATGTATAATATTACGCTGTGGGTTGCCGCCATAGCATTCCTGGCGGTTGGCCTGCTCATGATTTCCGGTATTCAGTTGCCCAAGTACGGCATCTGGCAAAAGGTCATGGGCTTTAGCGGTTTGGCGTTTTTGGGTGTGGTTATATTTTCGTAAAGGGTATAGCGTTTTCAAACGTCTTAATTAAAAGAGGCTGCGGCCTCTTTTTTTTCGCAAAAATGGAAAGCGTGCTTGACATTTAATTTTGAGTTTGTTATACTCATGTCAAGCAAGCTTTCCATTTTTGCGAAGGGAGGTGATGCATTGAAAAATAGGCTTGAGGAAATCAGAAAGCAACGCGACATTAGACAAGAAGACCTTGCCGCCGCGCTGGAGGTGTCGCGGCAGACAATCGGCTCTCTGGAAAACGGCAGGTATAACCCGTCAATCACACTGGCGTTTAAGATTGCGCGATACTTTGGAAAAAGCATCGAGGAAATTTTTATTTATGAGGAGGAAGCGGAATGAAAAAATGGGGATACATTACAGTTGCCATTGTCGGCGCATTGGGGTTGACTTTGGGGACGGTGGCGGGCATTGTGCTTAGTCAGACTCAGCTTGGAAGCGTGTCAAATATGGCGTTTATTGCGGTGGGCGTGGGTGCGGGTTTGCTTGGTGTCGGGCTCGCCGGCATAATAAACGCCCGAATCCTGAAAAAGAACCCGGGCTTAGCCAAGCAAAAGGAAATCGACGTAAACGACGAACGCAACATTTCCCTTGGAAACAAAGCCAAGGCAAAAGCGTTCAGCTTTACGTGCTATTTGTATTCTGCGCTGGTGCTGTTCTTTGTGGCAATGGACACAGGGCCGCTTATCTTCGGCTCGTTAATCGCCGCCAATCTTGCAAGTATGTTCGTGTTCATTTTCTTTTTGACTAAATATCATAAGGAAATGTAGTGGTTAAACCCGCCTAGATAGCCAGAACTCCGGTTGGTCTTGGGAATGTGAAAGCGTGTTTAGCGAAGTCGCGGGATTAGTACGGCGGACGAGGGCTGGTGCCATCGCCTGGCTTGCAAAGCAAGACTGGCACAGGCACCGACCGAGACGGCGGAATCATCCCGCGGCAAGCGTTAGCGCGTCACATTCCCAAGACCAACCGGAGTGACCGCTGTTTGGCGGGTTTCGCCATTAATCTACACCAGCAGCATTCCCTCTGCTACCTTGGCGGCCTTTGTGTCGCCTTTTAGTATACGAACCAGCTCCAGCGCGAAGTCTATTGTTGTGCCGGGTCCTCTGGAAGTGGTGATATTGCCGTCGGTGACGGTGGAGGTGTCGCCCATTTTTGCGGCGTTAAGCTCGGCCTCGCGGGTGGGATAACACACGGCAGTTTTGTCCGCAAGGATGCCCAACGCACCCAAAATCGTCGGGGCGGCGCATATGGCCGCTATTTTGCCGCCATCGGCATTATGCAGACGCAGCAGCTCCAAGAGAAGCTCGTGATTGCGCAAAGCCGCCGTTCCCGGGCGTCCGCCGGGAAGAATCAGCATCGAGCCGGACACATCCTCAAGGTCATCGAAAATAAGGTCGGCCAAAATTGTAATTCCGTTCACGCCCATTACGTCGCGCTTCCCCGTCAGGGATACTCCGACTGTATTTACCCCGCCTCGGCGCAGAATATCAAGCGTGGCGATAGCCTCAATTTCTTCAAATCCATCGGCTAAAAACAACACTGCTTCGTGCATAATCATTTCCCTCATCTGATTATAAACCGCTCCCACTGGTCACGATTGGTGGCTGTGGCTCTCAACGGCGCGTTGCTTGAGTTTACCACGGCGGAAACCCATTGCCCGTTTGAGGCCTGAATATAGAAATTGCCATTGTATTCAAAAATTCTAAAGCGTTCCCAATTGTTTATTTTACCTGCTTCTGCGCGAAGGGGAACATTGCGGTCATGCAAAATGGCCGATACATATCTGCCGTTGTTGGCCCTAAAAGCCGCTTGGCCGTTGCCGGCATCTGCAACATAGAAGCGTTCCCAATTGTTGGCATTGCGCGCGCTGGCGTGAAGCGGGGCATTTTTCTGGTCTTGCCTTGCAGAAATATAATTATTGTTTTGGACCGAATTTATAGTAATCGTGCGCCCAATAAAATCGCTGGTAACATCTACAGGCCCGACGGGTTTTTCCTCGGGCTTTTCTTCGGCTTTATCCTTTTTTGCAAAGGAAAGCTTTAGTTCTTCGTTTTTATAATCCCAATTTGCGTTAAAACCAAGGTTCGGTACGGTCAGATTAATCGGCAACACATCACTTCCTCCGATTAGCTGCATGAGCGCGGCCAAGCCGGGGTTGGCATCCTCCGAGGCAAACAGAAAACTGTCAAGAGTTATGCTTATCCCATTGGATTGAAGCATAATCTGTTGCGCATCTTCGTTCCATTCCACCAGAAAACTTAGGTTCAAAGTGCCCGAAACATCGGCCACTTTTGCGTACTTTTCGTCCTTTGTTTTGTCGTCATACTTGTCCTTTGCCTGCACCACCGTTGTAAATGCAAAAACAAAAATAAAGGTTAATGCGGCCACTGCTGATAATAAATTTCTGTTGATTTTCATAGTTAATTCTCCCCTCATGAATTTTTACTATACAAATCCCGAAAATAATCGTCCCAGCCTGGGGCGTTATTTTCTGGGATTCATATACCCCGACTATATCACATGGAGATTTTGGTGTACTAAATTTTGCAAATATGTAATTGAATTGTAGCCATTCTTTTAATATCTCCCACATTTCGCACTTGCAGAATGTTGATGCAAGTAAATTTTACCATCTGATTGCACCAACGCTATGAAGCAGATTTAACGCAAAATGAAAGGGGCCGTCTCGCTAAAAGGACCGGGTATTAGCGGTGCGCTGGGCCCGAAAACCCCGTGAATTGCGCAGAATTTGCGAACAGTGCGGCGCATGGCGTCAACTAGAAAGGCGAGAATTCGTGCAGATGATTAAATCTGCAAGCGAATTCCCGCCTTTCTTTGTCGCCCCAGCCGACACGGCCGTGAGCAAACGAAGCAATCACGGGGTTTTCGGGCCCAGCGCACCGCTAATACCCGGTCCTTTTAGCGAGACGGCCCCTTTCGGGGAGGGAAACCCAAATATTGATTTTTCGTTTTTGTTAAAGCTTGAAACGAGATACAAGTTGTTGCAATATTTCAGCTTGGGAGTTTAACTCCTCTGCCGACGCCGCAGTTTCTTGTGACACGGCAGAGTTGCTTTGCACTACGACAGAGATTTGGTTAATGCCTGTGCTTACTTGGCTTACTGCATCGGCTTGTTCCTGTGATGAAGCTGATATTCCATTTATGATTTGCAATACTTCATCGGCATTTTTCACAATTACAGTTAAGGCTTCTGCGGTTGTTTCTGCGATACCGCTTCCCGTATCTACACGGTGGATTGAATCTTCTATCATCCCTGTGGTTTCCTGTGCGGCTTCTTGGCTACGAGCGGCAAGACTACGCACTTCTTCTGCTACAACGGCAAACCCTCTGCCTTGTTCACCTGCACGAGCCGCTTCAACGGCGGCATTAAGTGCCAGTAAATTTGTTTGAAACGCAATATCTTGTATAACTCTGTTAATGCGTGAAATCCCTGTGCTTGATTCTTTAATTTCAACCATAGCATCAAGCATTTTAACCATTGCATCATTGCCTTCTTTAGCATTTGCCGTAGACCTATTAGAAAGGTTGCTTGCTTCGGTTGCGTTATCAGAGTTTTTCTGCGTTTGTTGATTGATAATGTCTATAGTGGAGTTTAATTCCTCTATAGAACTAGCTTGCTGTTGCGCTCCGGTTGCCAAGTCTGTCGAACTCGCAGAAATTTGTTTTGCACCAGAAAGCACTTGCACAGAAGCTGAATTTATTTCTGACATTGTTTTATTTAGGCTACTACTAATATTGTTGATAGATTCTTTAACAGATACAAAATCGCCCTTAAACTCACGATTTATAGACACGGTTAAATCGCCATTGGCAATAGAAGCCAAAAGCTTTTTTATTTCGTCCATATAATCCTTAATGACCATAACAGCATTTTGCAATGTGTCACCAATTTTCTTGTAGTTGTCAGCGGCATGGGCGGTATCTTCGTCATGGGGTTCGGGTGTAAAATTAAATTGCAATATCCCCTGTGCTAATCCGTCACTAAGTTTTTTCTGTATGTCTTTTGCTTCAAATTCCTGATACGCATTTACTTTTTTGCCCTTTGCAAGTACGGCGGTCATATCAAAGTTTACAAGCATTGCGGCAAATATTTCACCCTTGGCATTTTTAATGGGTTCAAAAATATATTCTTCCGTAAGGTCGCCTGTGGGAGATGGAATGGTGATTTGAAATTGCGTTTTTTCGCCTGTTCTTAAAGTGTGCTGTATATTTTCAACCACAACTTTGGTTTCATCAGATGGCGCAAATTCATAAACGGTCTTGTCACCAACTTCAAACCCCTGCGCTTTGCCATATTTATTCAAATACATAAAATGTGCCTGTTTATTAAAGGCGGCAACCACCGCAGGAATATGGTCTATATATCCGAATATAGTATCGGTGATGCGATTAACTTCCTCGGCAACTACTTTGCTTTTTCCTGTAAGTGTTTTTGCATCACAACGAGCATACCAGTTATCGGATTGAATTGCTTTGCTTACACGGTTTATTTCATCAACTAGAGCGTCTATATCGTCATTTTCCGTATTACGGTTCATTGTCACCAATTCATTTTGTGGTCTTTTTTTAAGCACCATTGTGTATAAAGCTGTCATAATGGCAACACCTACGACAATACCGACAAAAAATCCAATCATTACTTTCGTCCTCCTGTATTTGTGATTATAATACACCAGTATATCACAAGTTTATCATAAAATCTTATAAATTTTAAACCAAAATTTGACAAAATTCTGCCACGCTTTGATGCAAAACCACCTTTTATATCTTGTCGTTCAAAATATCGCCAAGCAAAAAAACAGCCTCATATGAGACTGTTGAAATTTTTATTATTCGTCGTCCTCTTCTTCCTCTTCGTTGCTTCCGTTGCGGGATGTCTCGCCGGGGCGTAGGCCTCTGTATTCTACACCCGGCTCTATTGGGCCGTAGAAGTATTCTATAAGATATGACACGGTTACAAGCTGGAAGCCCTTTGCGATAAGCTCTGGGATTACGCGCTCCATGGCCTCGACGGTGGTGGGGTGAATATCGTGCATTAGAACAATTGCGCCGTCCCGGGCCTGCTCCATCACGCGGGCGTAAATGATATCCGCATCGCGGTAGAGCCAGTCTTCGGTGTCGATTGTCCAGTTGAGGATACCAAAACCAAGCTCCCGCGAAACTCTGCGGACGCGGGAGTTTACCATCCCGTAAGGTGCGCGGAAAATAGGCGGCGACGGAAAGCCGGTAACGGCCTCTATGGCATCGCTGGTATCCAAAATCTGCGCGGCTATGGCCTCTTCACGAAGGAAAGTAAAGTTTTGGTGATTCCAAGAATGCCCGATAACCTCGCTTCCGGACTCGATTATCAGCAAGACTATATCAGCCCACCGTTCAACGCGATTGCCCAGCACGCAAAATGTAGCGTACCCTCCATGCTCCACCAGCATCTCCACAAGGGAGGCCGTCAGCGGGCCGGGGCCGTCGTCGAAGGTTAGGGCTATCATTGGCCGACGCCCATAGGCATACTCAAAGGGACAAAACGGCTCTTCCTCGCACTCGGGCGCAGGCTCTTCGGAGGCTGAAACCTCCGTATGGGTATTTGGATTTGTCAAAGGCCCTGGAATCGTGTGAACAGGAAAGTCTGTTTCTTCTAAATCCGCCTCTTCAAGGCCTGAAGCCTCCGAGTCCACAGCCTCTGAATCCAGAGAATATAACCCCCTTGGCACGGTTATGTTTTCGGTTTCTGCCCAAACCGCTTCTGGGTAAAATTCTCCGGCGCAGGCCGTAAGTACAATCAACCCCAAAATAAGTACAAATATAATTCTAAACTTAGGCAACGCGCCACCCCCCTAACACTATGAAACAGAGTATAAACGACGTTTTCGATTTCGTCAAAGGTGCTAAACGTATCTAGCCACACACACCGAATGAACCATTTTTTGTCATAAAACTTGACCTATCGCAGAAAAATCTGTAACTTGAGTAAGAGATATGGGAGGTGCTTTTTTAAATGAGATTTCCGCTTGCATCAAAATTTACAATAAGCCTTATTGCGTTTATATTTGCAGCTCTATTACTATTATTGGTATTTTTTATAACAAGGCCGCGAGAAGACGTGCCCTCGCCCGGCCCCGCGCCGGCACCCACACGGGGAGCATGGGACGGGAATGTCTTTATCAGCGAGTATCTTGGTTTGGAGATGGCACTTCCGGATTCGGCATGGCGTGCCCTCAACGACGGGGAGATAGGCAGGTTGCAGTCTGCTGCGGGTATAGTAACCGATTTTTATTTGCACAACGAAAAAACCGCCGCCTCCATAGAGCTTACATTTAAAAGAATGCCCCGAGACGCCGGCGAATATTCGTTGCGCGAGCATCTGGAGCATTGCGGGGAAATTGAAAAAACTCAAGCCGCCGAGCTGGGGCTTGAGTCATCGTTTGAAATAATTGGCACGACGGAAATCGCCGGGACATTGTGGCTCACCAAGCGCGCAGAATTCGCTGTGCCGGGCTTCCCACCTGTTGTAACTTTTCATTTAACAAGCCGCGAGGGCGATTATATCCGGTGCTTTAAATTCGTGGTTGACGACGATGATGAATTTTTAGAGATACTTTTATGGTTTTCACGTTTTGAATAATTAAACTATACACAACAAAACTGCTAAAATGGCCAGTAAAACCGCGCCGATTTTTGTCCAGTTTTCAAGAGTGCCCTCGGCGGAGCGTCTCTTGTTTTTATCCCAATAGGAATCGGCCACGTTGCCCATTCCCGCGATGCTGCCCATTCCGCCCGCGCTACGTTTCTTTTGCAAAAGAATCGCGCCCACAAGCCCAAAGCAACCAAGTATAAATACTATTGATAAAATAATAAACAAAGCTGACATGTTAAGCCTCCGATGGGTACTTAGCAATCTAATGAATAAACGTCTGAATCGGAACATCGCTACGCATTATAGGCGGTTCACTCACCGCTGTTGCTTTGCAACACGCTCGTTCGCTCACCACAATGCATTCACGCTCTGTTCCGCTTGAATTTTTCATTCATTAAATAGCGGAAGAGGGATTTGAACCCCCGACTCCGCGGGTATGAACCGCGTGCTCTCGCCAACTGAGCTATTCCGCCGAGTGCGCCGAGGGCGCGGATTTAAAAATGGGCACAACAGGACTTGAACCTATGACATCCTGCTTGTAAGGCAGGCGCTCTCCCAACTGAGCTATGCGCCCATGTACTGCACCTACGTTCCCCATAAGATGCAGCAATCTAATTGCGGTACGTAGCATATCTGGGTGACAAGATTTGAACTTGCGACCTCTAGACCCCCAGTCTAGCGCGCTACCAAGCTACGCCACACCCAGGAACTTCTGCCGAAAAGGCAAAAACGAGTATAAACGCGGTTTCAGAGTTTGTCAAGGCTTTTTTTACCTTACTGTACCGCGCATCTTTGCTTCCATGATATCAAGGAAAAGCTTTTCACGTTTTTCGGGAGCGTCGCCGAAGTCGAAAAGAAATACATAGTCATACGCATAGGAGCGTGTGGTGGTATTGGGCTCATGCCGTATCAGCTTTGAGGGGATAAGATTTCTCCAGCCCGTACGCAGCTCGAATTCCAGTGTATACATGGCCTCAGGCTCCAGGCAGTAGTCGGAAAAAATCCTGATACCGTTTTTGTTTACGTCAACTGTGATGGCGTCACATACCCAGTCGCCCGTGTAGAACTTTGTGTAATCGTCTATATAATAGTGGATTCTTACTTTTATCTGCATGTTTATACGAAAGCTATCGCGGCGCGGAGTTTCCTTAAAAGCGGTTAGGACTTTGAAGTCCATGGTTTCGTGCAGAGCGTCCGTACGGGTGCTTTTGCCTAAAATCCCGGCGGTAAAGGTGTAGTCGGTATTGTTTACGTGAAATTTAACATTAACCTGGGTACCCGTAAGCTCCTCAATGTTTTTTAGAATTTCCGGGCAAAGAACATAAAATGTCATATGGTCAATGTTACCGTCGTAAGCCGAATGAACCTCCCGGCCATCGCCTAAGGTAATTTCAAGACTCGTTCCCCTAGTCATATTATGTAGATACATCCGGGCCATCCCCCTTTGAATTTGAATATTATTTGCCACATAATTGTACCCAAACTAAGGCTTCACGGCAAGTGAAAATATAAAAAGACATAGTCTAAGATTTCTTGACTTTATAACAGCAGATTAGTTAAAATTGTAAAGGGATAGAGCCCCCATAAAAAAGGAGGAAAGTAATGAGAATCAAAAAGCTTTTGAGCATTACAGCGGTTGCATTGTCGTTTATGATGGTTTTTTCTGTCTTGAACGCGCCTATGGTTTTGCGTGCCGCAGATGAGGGCGAGAACCTCACAGTTACTATTTTCAGCATCGGTGACTTTCACGGCTTTTTAACCAGCGAGCAATCCGCTTCCGACCCTGGCGCGCCGCGCTTTGTGACCTACGTTGAGGAGCAGCTTGCGGCATACGAAAGCGAAACCGGGCACAGGCCCATTGTTGTGCTGGCCGGAGACAACTATTTTGGCCAGTCCATTTCCAATCTCTTTGGCGGAGAGCCGTCTTTGCGGGTGC
>WQSB01000083.1 GCA_009788085.1 Defluviitaleaceae bacterium | reverse complement strand
TTTTTTACGCATTTCCTTGTATGCGTTGTTCAATATCGCAAGCATTCCGTCGAATGTTGGCTTTCTTATCCCAAATATTACTTGATATTTTTCTTCTATTAATGCGAATCCACGGTTGAAATAAAAAAAATGACAAATGAGCAAAGTGTGTTAAATTGGGGTCATGTCTAATGAATTCCAACTAATCAACCTTTATTGCGTCATTTGTCACCACTACAATAACAGATTGGTGTACGACGCACAACGTACAAGCAACAATTTTCTGCCCCAATTTACTGACGAGGAGTGCATAACTGTAGTGTTATGGGGGCTTGCAAACAGAAAATTTACTTGCAAGTACGTTTATAAATTCATCAAAACTTACTATGCAGAGTGGTTTCCTGCATTACCGAAATACAAGGCGTTTAACAAACGATTTTGTTATTTAGCTGATGCGATTAAAGCATTGGCTAATGAGTTGTTGTCGGAATTATCAGGTGTTGACCCTGATTGCATAGCCCATTTGACTGATTCTATGCCAATAATTGTGGCAAAACAAAGCCGCAGTTCTTCCGCAAAAGTTGCCGGTGAAATGTGTGACAAAGGGTATTGTGATTCCAAAAAGATGTGGTTTTATGGAGTTAGACTTCACACATTAGGACAACGCCAATACAAAACCCTACCGCGTCCAAAACTTATGCAACTTGCTCCTGCCTCCCACCACGACCGAAAAGTTTCTGAGGATATTCTCATGGACGCTTTCGGCTTGGATATTTTTGCAGACAAAGCCTATATAAATGCCGCTTGGCAAGCAAACCTTCGGACAGAGCAACAAATTAATATATTCACTCCGATAAAACTGGCAAAGGGGCAAACATGGTTAGACAGTGCCGACAGCTTGTTTTCTACCGCTGTTTCCAAGGTTCGTCAACCTATTGAATCATTTTTCAATTGGCTTCACGAACTAACACAAATCCAAACAGCTTCCAAGGTTCGCTCTGCCAACGGATTGATTTCTTTCATATTTTCTCGTATTGCCTTGGCTTGCTTGGTTATTTCTAATACCATTTCCGTTTAATTCAACCGTGGATTCGCATTGTTAAGTTTAATATTCTTTTTTCGTTGTCCATGCTTCACATTATATCTCATTTTTTTCTTCCTGCACAGGTTTTAGGACAAGTCTAATCTACAAAGTGATTATAACCGCCGCTTTCTTGCATGAGGTTGTAAATTTCGGCGGTGTCGGCTCTGCGGATTATGCTTTCCCATAAAGCTATGCTCTCTAACGGCGGCGGTGGTTTTGGTGCTTGCTTGGGTGGTGGGGTCGGTTTCTGTGGTTGTGGTTTTTGCTGTGGAGGTAGTGCTTGGGTTGGTTGTAGAGGTTGTGGATTTTTCGGTTGTGGCGGTGCTTTAATTGGCTTTTGAGATTGTTCTTTTTCAGCAAGTGCCTTTTGCTCTTTGAGCGATAAAGATTTTGCAATGCGGGATTTTATTGCGTCCTCGGTATACTCTGCCCCAATGCGTTTTGCACGGATAAAGCGTTCCTGTTCGGGGGCTTGGAAAGAAGGAACAAAAGGAACTCTCCGCCAAGCGTTACGCCATGTGTGATGAATACTACTCGCTGAAAGAAGAAATCCCCAACATGGAAACTATACGGCGAAGCGTGGAAACCCTCATGCGTGAGGACTTGAGCAGGAGGCAACCCATGAGAACATATGGGGTAGAACGGTAAAATAAACTGGTATTGTAACTGGGGCATTGGTATAATTGCCCCAGTGAAAACTTAATTGCTTGGATGGAACAAATTATTGAAAATTACGTCTATATATAAGACGATTGGGCTCATTTATTGAATGGATAATTTGCGAAAGGTTACGAGTGATATGAATAATAAGGGGCATATGAAGTTGGTGGCATTAGCTTCTTTTCTCATTCTGATAGGTGTTTTTATCACCGCTTATGGGTTGGGTGCCGCAGGTGGCTCGTCTACGAATGGAAACGACAATGACACATTCATGGACAGAATTATCGCTGATGGTGAAGCGGACATTTGTGTTGGAAAACATGACAGACCGCGAACGATTGGAACAAATGACTTCTATAACATTACACGCAGACGGCACAGCGATTATCGCTAATGCCGTAATCAGCAGTTTTTTAGCACCCGGTTCACAAACAACCTTTGCAATTGAAGAAAATGAATTGGCAATATATTGGGAAAGACAGGAAACTGCCATTGCCCGATTCACCATCATCGACAACGACACATTGGAATTTCTATCCGCCGATGTACCGCTACGCGCAGAGGTGGGGGCAAGGTATGTTTTTTATCCCGACTGGCGTGGTATTTTTGGTGATATTAGACAAGAAACTGATGTTGATGTTGAATTTTCACATGAAGAAAGCACCGAAGTTTATTCCCATGAAATTACTGAAAACGCACATCCCTTTGCTGTCGCATTGGCACATTTTAATGCAAATACAACAGGCGATACAAAAGCATTTTTGGTAGATGTTGACGGAAATAATACGGCAGGGATGCTTGTGATTGACTTGTATGACTTTCCTATGGGGACATTATTTTACCTTCACAATGGTGTTATCCACCAAGCCGATGTTGGGGGACAGGATGCAGGTTTTGTGTCAAGCATGACAGTAAACGGCAGGCGATTGGTAAACATGATGAGCGACGGCGGCGATTGGTCTTTTACGTTGTTTTCCATCAATGAAAGCGGAACATTGGAAGCGGAGTTTATTATTTATGTTCAAGGGGGCTTTGGGGAGCAAAACCGATATTTTATGTTTACCAACCCTCCGCCAAATTTTCCATGGGATAATCGGTATGCCATTACACATGACGACTACAATGAACTTCTTTCGCGATATGGCTTGGATAATGTGCGTGGGGCATGGTGGAATATGGATGATGAAAGCAATATAATCATGAACTTGCAAAATGATGTGGCGATTTCGTTTTCTGCTACATCCCAAGCCAATCATCGCGTGACCGTATTCTCATCCGACCTGCCGGAAGGGTTTTCGGGGTTTTCGATAATTTTGCATGAAGCGCACGCTCTTGCCGCATGGACTGATGAAAATGGATTTTTTACGGTGTCTAACAATGAGCCGAATCGACAATTTTATTTGCAAATCGCTCAACTTATTGATTATTTAACAGCAGAAGAATGGGTCTACAGCATGATAGAACGAGCCAACGTCGAATCCCAAATCCTCGCAGATGTTGATGCCAGTCGCACTTACACGCCGCCTACTGCCGATTTTCCTTTTTATGCTATGGAAAGACTGCCCGCTTCGGATGAAGGGCACCTCATGCAAAGGTTCGCCCGTGACAATGGAAAAGGCGGTATTTTTCTCATCAGCATCTTTTTAACAGAAGAACAATGGGAAGGCTGGCATGGTGAAACGTTGCTGTCCGCCCTTGCAAGTTTTGAAGTGCATCCGGACTCCGGCATATTCGAACAAATTGAAGCTGCCATCCGCCCACAAATTTTAGCTGACAGCCGTGTCGATTGGGGTAATTTCACGGTAATCGCTGCTGAGCCAGTTCCACGCGAACGTGATTATTTTTGGTTTGAAGCCGCACAAGAGTATATTGATTTGTCCAGTGCCTTACGGTATCGGACAACACTTCGTTTTGCACAATCTTTGGATGAATTTTTGAACCTACTGGAGCAAATGCCGTGGCTTGAGGGGCTGATAACTCGGGACGGCAATTATACAATTGACATAAGTTATTTTTATTTCCACGAAACAAACGGCATGTTGGAGCTAGCTTTCGTTAGCTGTTAAATCCGAATGCCTACGTCGCTTGAATGGTAACAAGGGCAATATCGGAAGTCGCTTCCGAAAATAAGAAACCCAAATAAATCACAAAAGCCCCATTTTGCAACGTCTCACGCCTTGTAAAACGAAAGAAAAATCAGTCCTCCACTTTAAAAAACTTGTCAATCAGCTCCGCGATTTCCTCAAACGCGCTGTGCAAAAGCTTTGCGTTGATGCTGTCTAGCAGGTCCTTTGTGGCCTTTGACCAATTGTGTTGGCTCAGTTCTTCAAGGGCTTGGCGGGTATCCTTTTTGTTATACAGTTCGCAAGAGTCCCTGATTGATTTTAGCTTATCCCGCAAAAGGTCTGTGTTTTCTTCGGCGGCGTGAGGGGCGGGTTCTTCGGGGGAGAGGCCGGCAACCACGTTGCGCAGTTTTTCCAAAAAAGCGGGCGTGTCCGCGCGGACGACTTCGATGTTTTGGGCGCGGCCGGCTTGCTCCAACTTTAGTGCGGCCTTGGAAAGCTCCGGTTGATTTATATTGGCCAGAGCACTTTTTATGCCATGGGTATTTATGGTGTACAGCTTATAGTCTTTTTCCGTCCAGTCGGATTTTTGCTCCAGAGCGTCCAATATATCAATGGCGCGGACTGCGTCGCGCAAAAAGGCCGCTACCAGCGCGGCGGAAGGGCCCTGGCTTTCCGGGTCGGGCGTCGCGGTAGGATTCTGGCTTGCCGCCGCTTTTGCTGCTTCGACAACCTCCTGTGGATAAACGTCGCGGATAAACCGCACCAAGTAACCGTTCATCGCACTGACGTCAATCGGCTTGGCCAGAAAGCCCGAGAAGCCGTTGGCCATAAACATCTCCGCTTGGCCGATGATTGTGTTGGCCGTCAGGGCGACTATGGGTTTTTTGTAACCCATCTCCATTATACGCTGCCCTGTTTCAACGCCGTCTAAACCGGGCATCATGTGGTCCATAAAAATGATATCGTATACCTTTCCTTCGGATACCATATCAATAGCTTCGTAGCCGTTGGAGGCTGTTTCCGTTTTTATCCCATAGGGCGCGATAAGCCCCTTGGCCACCATCAGATTGCTTTCAACATCGTCCACAATCAAAACCGAGCCGTATGTCATGGGCTCGTATTTGAAATCGTACTGCCTTTTCATATCCTTGGCGGTGATTCGGAAATTTTGCAGATTCTCTATGGTGTTTCTGTCCAAGGTTTCTCCGCCCGCGCTTTCCTGGGGCAGACGCACCCGGAAGGTTGAACCCACCCCTGGCTCGCTTGTGGGAGTAATTGTCCCGTTCATCATTTGAATCAGACGGTTTGTAATATTCAAGCCCAGGCCGGTGCCCTCAATTAGGCGGTTATTGCTTTCGTCAAAGCGGACGTACTCGCCGAACAGGGAGTCAAGCTGCTCCTTGGTCATCCCGGAGCCCGTGTCGCTCACTTCCATAATAAGATATGCTTGGCCGTTGTCCTTTTCCGCATCAAATAAAAGCCTTATGCTGCCGGCCTTGGTGTATTTAAAGGCGTTTGACATCAGGTTGTTTAAAATCTGCTTGATGCGCAATTCATCACCGATAAAAGACGTGGGGACGTTTTCTGTTATATCCAAAGTAAATTGGATATTCTCGTTGCTCATGTACACAAGGTTGATTTGCAATGCGTCAAAAATCAGGCTGTTAAGCTCGTACGGCAGCTGCCTGATTTCCAGCTTGCCCGCCTCAACCTTGGATAGGTCAAGGATATCGTTGATTATGGAAAGCAAAGTGCCCGAGGCCATCTTTATATTAAAGAAAGCCTCCTCGGTGTCCGGATTCAGGCCGCCTTTTAATAGCTGCATATCTGTGAGCCCCACGACAAAATTCATTGGGGTGCGGATTTCGTGGCTCATTTTTGACAGGAAATCGCTCTTGGCCCGGGACGCGCTTTCGGCTTCTATTTGCGCCCGCTGCATCTGCTTTACCTTGGTGACATCGGCTAGAATCAAAACCGCGCCCTCAATTTTGCCGTCTACCTCAAAGGGGATGCAGCTGAGTTCGATATCAAAAAGCTGGCTGGAGTTTAGCTGAAGCTGAACCTCTGTTGCAAGCACCGAGCTGCCCTTTTTGAACTGCTTGGCAAAATGCTGCGACAGGTCACCTTTTACATAGTCATTTATAAAAGTTCCCGCGTACTTTTTGTCCCCTGTTTCCGTGTAGGTGCGCATGATTGAATTAGCGTAACGCACACGCAGGCCGCCATCAATTATTATTATAGGCTCGGAAAGCAGTTCAAAAAATGTCTGGAAAGCGTTTAGTATGCTATTTGTGTTCCCCAAAATTTCGCTGTACGCCCCGCCTAAGCTTGCGTCTTTTAGACGATAAAGCAAATCACCCCTGGCCATGGCGGCTTCGGCTTGCTTAAAATTATCTTGCAGAACCCGCAAAGCGTCCGTGACCATCAAAAAGGACTCGGCCACCATGGAGATTTCGTCATCACTGTCAACATTGAAGCGATTGTCTAAATTGCCCTTGGCAACTTCCTTTGCGGCGGCTGTTAGAGTAGCAAGGGGCTTAAAGGCCCACCGGATGAAAACAGTCAGCAAAACCGTCGCCAAAACCATGCCTATAAGCATGGGCACAAGAGACCATGCAACAATGGGGAGTATACTTGGCAGAGCATCGGTCTCGTATGAGCTGGTTATTATCCAGCCCGTTCGGTCATCAATCATTATATATGTAATTTTGCTCATTCCGGATATGGCCGAGGCGTGGGTAAACATGGTGTTGCGCGGCAGATGAACGAACCGACGACCGTGGACAAGGTCGTCAAGATGCCGCCCTACATACATTTCCGTGTCCGAATGGAAAATAACCTGTGTGCCTCCGGCAATGTTGACAAGGCTGTTCTCCAAATCCGCATAGTCGTAAATAAACATGCTCAGGCCTTTGGCATTGCCGATATGCGCGACCATACCCACGAATTGGCCCTGTACAATTACCGGCCGGGTAAACAGATACTGCATCAGCCCGCTTGTGGGATTGTGAAAAACGGGTGAAACAAGAGGCCTCCCGCCTCGCGCCATGGTAATGTTTGGAGAAAAAAGCTCGAATGTGATATCAATGAATTCCCCGTCGGGATTGGCGGCCACCACCAAATTCATATCAGAGTCAAAGATTAAAAAGTTGCCATGGGAATGAACACCGTCCCTCTCGCGGTTGTAGCTGTTAAAAAGTGCCGCGAGGGTTTCTTGCAGCCCCTCGGGGGCACCGCCCGTAAGCTGCTCCTGCACTTGGGGCAAATTAGATATGGCGTCCATAGTCCACATTGTGTAGACCATCAGCGTCTCTAATATACTTGCTGTCAGTACGGCGTTGCGTTGAAGCCTCTCCAAAACATATGCGTCGATTTGCCGGCGAATCTGGGCGGCGTTAATAATTGTTACGACTGCCGTGATGACTCCCATAACGGTAAGCAAGGTTATTATGAATTTCGTGCTGATGGAAAGCGAATTCTTTTTTACGATACTTTGCCTCACAGAAACCCACCTATTTTTTCAGATGCATCTTCGAACGCGCTGTGTAATAAATTTGCGGAAATTTCGCCTAAAAGTGTCTTGGTTTCCTTTGACCATTGGTATTTTTGCAGCTCTTCCAAGGCTTTTCGGGCGGCTTTTTTATTATACGCATCGCAGGCCTCTTGGATGATTTTTAGCTGTTCGCGAAGAATAGCCGTGTTTTCATCCGCATCCCCGGCCTCGTCCTGTTCCTCCTCCTGAGGCGACAGGCGGGATACAACTTCCTTCAGGTCCTCCAGGAAAACGGAGGTTTTTGCGCGAATGATTTCCATGTTTTTGTCGTTGCCGGCCTGCTCCAAACGGCCGGCGGTTTCGGAAAGTATGGCTTTGTCTATATTGGTCAAGGCAGATTTCATGCCGTGAGTATTAATCGTAAAGAGCTTGAAGTCGTTATCGTCCCATTCGGGCTTTTCAAGAAGCCCGCCCAACACCTTGATTGCCTTGTTTGCGTCTCGCAAAAAGGAATCCATAAGCTGGGAAGAGGGCTCGCCCTGAGGCCGGGAGGAACGCTTTGCCGCCCGGACAACCTCCTCCGGATATTTGTCGCGGATTAAACGCATAAGATAATTGTTCAAATTCGACACGTCTATGGGCTTTGAGATAAATCCGGAGAAGCCGTTGTTCATAAACAGCTCCGACTGCCCCATGATTGTGTTGGCCGTCAGCGCGACAACGGGCTGCTTGTAGCCCGTGGAGAAAATGATTTTGGCGGCTTCGATTCCGTCCATGTCGGGCATCATATGGTCCATAAAAATAATGTCATAGACTTTTCCGGATTTTATTAAATTTATGGCCTCAAAGCCGCTGACGGCGGTGTCCACCGTAAGCTCATAGGGTAAAAGAAGCCCCTTGGCCACATATAAATTGCTTTCCACGTCGTCCACAACCAGCACCTTTCCGTAGGGAAGAGGCTCGTATTCAAAGTTGTGGCGTTTTTGGAACGCACGCTGGGAAGCCTGGAAGTTTTCGAGGTTTTCTACGATTTCCCTGCCTAAAGCCTCGTCGTTTTCCACCCTTTGCGGCAGCCGCACACAGAAGGTCGTCCCCTTGCCCGGAACGCTTTCGGCGGTAATCTCTCCGTTCATGGCTTTTACCAGCCTGTAGGTGATATTCATTCCAAGGCCCGTGCCCTCTATCATGCGGTTATTTTCCTCGTTAAACCGGATATACTCGCCGCTGAACAAAGTGGCAATCTGCTCCTCGGTCATGCCCTGTCCCGTGTCCTGAACCTGCATAATAAGGAAATCGACATCCTCTGCTTTGTCCATGGCAAAAATAGCCCTTACGCCCCCCTCGTGGGTATACTTAAAGGCGTTTGACAGCAGATTGTTTAAAATTTGCTTAATGCGAAGCTCGTCCCCAATTAGGATTTTGGGGATGTTTTCGTCTATTTTTAAGGTGAAGTTAATATTCTTGCTGCCCAAATACATAAGGTTTAGCTGTACCGTGTCAAAAATCAGGCTGGCAATTTCATAGGGCTTGTGGAAAACCTCCATTTTGCCCGCCTCAACCTTGGACAGGTCAAGAATATCGTTGATGATTGAAAGCAAAATGTTCGACGATGAGCGGATTTGCAAAAATGCCTCTTCTGTTTCGTGGGCGTGGCCGGTTTTTAACAATTCTATATCCGAGATGCCCATTATGGCGTTCAGCGGGGTGCGGATTTCGTGGCTCATCCTCGCAAGGAATTGGCTTTTCGCCCGAGACTCCTCTTCGGCCAGCTCTATGCGGGTCATTTGGGCGCGCATTCTTTTGAGCTCACGTTGGTCTTGTATATAAGTCGCGACTATGGGATTGCCCTGAAATTCCTGATATGAAAGCGTTACCTCGCAGGGGATGTATTCTCCGTCCATGGATTTATGCACATACTCCAGCCTTGTGGACGTGGTGGTGTTTAACCACTTAAGGGACGTCGGAATCCTCATCGGCTCGCCCTCGGGGCTTATGGTGGGGAAGATTTCCCTGTATCGCTCAATGGCGTCGGCCTTGCTGGAAAAACCAAAAAGCTCTACCGCCGCCAGATTACAGTCCAGCGCGGTTACATCCTCCCGCACAAGGAAGCAGGCAAGCGGTGTGGAATCAAGCATAAGCATAGTGCGCTTTTCCGCCTGTTTTTCAGCCTCGCGGGTTTTTTCCATGGCGTATTTTATATCACTCAAGTTATGAAAGTAAGCCATTATCCGTGTGTAGCTGTCAACACGCACACGCATCAGCCGCACCTCGCAGGGCAAGGAGCTGCCGTCGATACGGTCAAAATCCCATTCATAACGGGCAAAACCATCCTCCATGGCCTTGTAAAAAAACAAGTGCGGTATATGGACACCATGCCATTCGGATTTAATCCGGTGCAGAAATTCATTTTTATCAACATAACCAAACATATCCGCGGCCTGCTGGTTGCAATCCAATATATTCATTGACGAATCCCAAGTCTCAATGCCTAGCGGCGTGGATTCCATCAGCTTTTCCGATATACTGCGAGCTTCCTTTTCGCGCTCTGCCAAAGCGTGGATTTCCGTTAAATCCCGGGAATGCCCCGCCACAATAAAAGTGCCCTTAAACTCCACCCGGGTAAAATTAACCTCCGTGGGCATAAGGGACCCGTCGGGCTTTTGGCGCAGAAATTCATGCCTGGATGAGCCGTTTTCAAAGGCCTCTTTTACGTATTCCTTAATCAGCACCTTGGAAGACCTTCCGTTTGGCTGAATCGGCGGCATCAGCCGGAAAAAATGCCGGCAATAATCCTCCTTGGAGGACAGGTTATACCTCTCCACCGTCGCCTCGGTGCAGTCGATAATCTCCATATTTGCGTTAAAAAAATTTATGGATATGGGTAAGGCCTCAAGAATTATTTGGCCGCCCTCCCCGCTTAGGATTTCACTGGCCAGCATTTTATCCCAACCTTTTTATTTTGATACTGTAAATATAAAAGGGTACTGCGACGGCTGTGCTGTCGGATGTGACGCGGATGAATTTCCATTCTTTAAGCTGCGCTTGGGTGAGGGTGTGTGCGAGGGTGAATTTCTTATTGTTATCCACGGCGTTTAAGCCCTGCCGGGAATGCCCGGGCATTCCTTGAAGCATAAATTGCGCGCCCTTGGGAACATTGCCGTCAACACGCCCTGAGACAGTAATTTGATAATTATTGCCGGGTAAAAGCCCCATTTTTTCCAAGGAGATATCCACGGCATCCCAAATTTTAAAACGATTGCCCACATAGAGGGCGTTATGCGTCCCCCGCCGGAAAATTTTCAGTACGGAATTCCCCGATTTTTGGATAACCTCGGAGGATTCAAGAATCTGAGAATCCTGTTCGCCTACCCACTGAATATCCGGGTCTTCTTTCAGGCTGTATACTATGTAGCGGGTGTCTGCCGGCACAACAAGGGATTTTTCGTTTCGTATGATTGAAATATTATCCACAAGAATATCCATGTTGGGGCTTGTGAAGCCCCAGCGTGTGGTTTGGAGAAGAATATCGCGCTTTAGGTCGTTTTTACCGAGTATGTAACTAAGCGCGAAAACAGACTTTGGCGCAGGCATCTGCGCCAGATAGTCGTCCGCTCCGCCGGAGAGCAAAGCAATTCCCCACGAGCCATGGGGCGCGTCCGAGCCTACGCGCCCGGTCACAATGATTCTGTCCCCCGCCTCCGTCCCCTCAATCGCGGCGATGGCAATACTTATCCCCGCCTCGGGGCTTAGGCGTTCGTATAAACGGATGGAATTTACGTCTTCGGTTTTTTCTATTTTCAGAGCGGGAGGGATTACGCCCGCAGGCGCGACGCAGGCCAAATCCTTTATATCATTTGCCTTTTCCAAAACGTCCTGCATATCGAATACAATATGCATATCCGTGCCCCCTATTTGTCCTTGAGTGTGTACTCCACATCCTTAAAGTGCTCGCAAACTTCCAAAAAGACTTCCGTGATGTTCGGGTCGAAGCGTTTGCCGGAGTCCTTTACTATGATTTCCACGGCCCGCTCATGAGAATAGGAGGGCTTGTACGGCCTCTCCGAAATCAAAGCATCGTATACGTCGGCAATGGCCATAATGCGTCCCTGTATGGGAATATCCAAACCCTTAAGCCCATGGGGATAACCGCTGCCATCCCAGCTTTCGTGATGGTATTCGGCAAAGAGACGCGCGTTATGTAAAAATGAATCCTCCCCTGTACGGGCGATTACATTATTGATGATTTGCGCACCGTTTACCGCATGATTTTTCATATCGTCAAACTCGATATCGGTAAGGCGGGCGGGCTTGTTTAGGATAAGGTCGCTTATGCCGATTTTGCCCACGTCGTGCAAAATGGCACAAACAGAAATCATTTCCGCGTCCCAATCCTTGATTTCATCGTAATACACGCCGCGTTTAACCATTCCCTCAATCAGAATTTTAATATATCCGGCGGTGCGGTCGATGTGGCCTCCCGTGCCTTCGTCCCGGCTTTCAACCATATCCGCCATAATAAACATTAGATTGCGGTGCGAACGCTCTAGCTCCGCATGGGAACGCTCCAGCTCCTCCGTGCTTTCCTTTATAAGCTGGGCTACGTCGATATGCAGCTTCACGCGGTTAAGCAACACCGAAGTGGAAAACGGCTTGGTTATAAAATCAACCACACCCATCTCAAAACCTCGGGCCTCGGTTTCCGGGTCTGTTTGCGCCGTCAGAAATATTACGGGAATTTCCCGATACTCTTTTTCCGCTTTCAAACGCTCAAGAACCTCAAAGCCGTCCATTTCTGGCATTAAAATATCCAACAAAATAAGATTGGGCTGCATCTTTTTTAAAATTGTAAACAGACGAGCTCCCGACGGAATCGTCATTACGTCGTAGTTGTCTTCAAGCCCTTCTTCGGCCTTGGACAAATTCGTATCATTGTCATCTACTACAAATATTGTCTTTCTCATAATCCCCCCGCAGTAAACGCTTATTTGACGCTATCACAGGTTTTTGTCCGCAACTTAAATTATCACAAACCGAGGCATTGGTCAAATAAAAGAACTTTATGCCAGGGCAGCATCATTTATAGACGTTTCAGTTGAAAATGGGCTCCGTCATCGCGCAAAAACGCCGCAGTCGCGGCACGCGCTCGACTTCGCCGTTTTCAACTGAAAACGCTATATGAAAAGCGGGAATATCGTGCACGTCTCCAAACGGCATTGGGGCTGTTATCCTGGGTGTTGTGTTGCGTATACGATTCCAAACAGTGCTGTTGGGATGTGTAAGAATCAAATACAAAAGTGAATACGCCTCGTAGCGTCGGATGCTTTCTGTCGCGCTCCTGCCGGAATCTATAAGCCCATAAGTATAGGCAAATTCAAAATATAGCGTTTTCAACAACCATTCCCACCGTTACCGACTTTGAAAATTTCATAAAACGCATGGGGGAGCAAGGGTTACACAGTCAAGCGGGGCAAGCATATTTCTTTCAAAGCACCAGACCAAGAACGGTTTACCCGTGCCAATCGCATAGGCAAGGAGTACACCGAGGAAGAAATAAAATCCCGCATTGCAAAATCTAAAGCACAGCGGCTACCAACATCAAAATCATAAAGAATTGGTTGCGGTGTCCTGTTTTTGTTCGTGCGTCAGGCTGTGCCAACAGCGTTTTGAGCGCAGACTCTAAAAGAAACTCGACCTGCCGCCCCTTGGTTTTCCTTGTGGGAACCGTTGCAACATCTATACCAAACGCAACGAAGGCACAATCTGTTTCCCCTGCGTATTTGAGGAAAGAACGCAAAATCATGAGCCGTTGATTTACAGATGCCGGACTACAACCCCTTTCGGCACTTAGCCAGTCAAGAAAGCCAAGCACTACTTCGCGTGTGCAATGGTTGAATGTAATACGGTTCATGGGTATTCCGGCAACATCCCTCAAATACGATACAAACAGGTTCAATCCCTGCCGATAAGATTTCACCGTATTTTCGCTAAAGTTACGCTGCAAAGGCAAATATTCCAACAAGTATCGCTTTACGATTTTGAAAAAATCATTCATCGGAATCCACCACCTTTGGAAAAATATCCACAGCGGATTCGTAGCGGAAGTCACTCATTTCTTCGTGCATACCGGGTACAAGATGAATGTAATAGTATGTTT
>WQSB01000082.1 GCA_009788085.1 Defluviitaleaceae bacterium | reverse complement strand
CCGCGCCCGCCGATGAATCCGCGTGGGCAAGAATGCAACAAGACCGGGAATACGCAAGGGCATTATCTGGGCGGGCTTTGGATGCGGAATTGTTCGCGGAGGCGTTGCAGGCCTATGCTGACGGCAATTTCAGGCCATATGCTCCCATCCTGTCGCTGATGATTCAAACCCTTGGCATTTGGGGCGCACAGGTATCAGACCTTCCAGCATCGGCGGTTGAAAATTTCTACGCTTTCCGGCATGAACGCTTTGCGGCGGAAATGAACGGCCTTGTCCCCCGGCTCGCAACCGAGGGCGGCGCGGAACGAATGATTCAGATGGACGCGCAACTTCCCACGCCGTGGGTATTCGAAGATACAGGGGGTTACAGCTCATTTTTCAGCAGAAGCAGCATGACGTCACTGTTGCTTGCCCTTGTTATAATCATATTTATCGCGCCGATTTTCGCAAACGAGCACAAAACAAATGTTTCCCAACTTATCCTTACATCTAGGCATGGCAAGGGGTTGATGATTTGGGCAAAGGTAACTACCGCCGTGTCCGTAAGCATTGCCATATCTTTGCTATTTTTGGGGGTAACTTTCGCGGTCAATATGGCCGTTTTTGGCTCGGGCGGGGGCTCCGCGCCGATTCAGCTTCTTTGGCCGCATGTCCCGTATAATTTCACCATGTCCCAATCAATGGTCGTTTTCTTGGCCGCCGCCTCTATTAGGGTGCTGTTTATCACGGCTGCTGTGTTGCTGATGTCCGCCGTATTCAAGTCCTCCTTCGGGGCACTGATTTTCGCCGGGATATGGGCGTTTTTTCAAATAAATATGATTAGCCCGTTTTTGTGGTTGAATAATTTTTTCAGGCTATTCCTGAACCTAGTGCCCGTCGCGGGAAGTGTATTTTCGCCTGTGCCCTATGATTTTTTTGGCCTAGTAGTCATGCCCTTTGTTTTCGAGCCTCTGGTGGCAATTGTCGCGGGCGCGGCATTATTGCCCCTTGCGGCGCGGGCGTTTAAGCGCGGCCTGAATTCCTAAGAATCCAAGACTTCCAAGCATCACCAGCCAAAATGTAATAAATCTGAACAGCACCGTCACCACGGCGGCGTCATTCAGTGCGAAACCAAACGCCGTAAGCAACCCGGAAAGCGTGGCTTCAAAGCCTCCCAGCCCCCCGGGGAAAATAGGCAGCATGGCCACCATATAAGCCATATATCCCGCCGCGCCTATGTAAATGGCGGAAGCATCGGTTGTAAATGGCATCGTTATCAAGAGCAGCTTCACGGGATACAAAAGCCAGATAATAAAGGACAATATCAGAAGCATCGTCATTTTTTTTACATCTTTCCGAATAGCGGTCAGTTGTTCCAAAAGCGTAAGCAAGAACCCCCTGCCCCTGTCAATCCAAGCGCGGGCGGAGGGTTTTCTTTTTTCCAAAAAATTTCTCAAGGGGCGAGGCATCAGTAAAGCGCAAATAAACAGCGATAAAAGCAGAACCAGAGTTCCATAAAGCAAGAACCTAAAATGCCCCAGAACCGGCATTTCACCAAGCAGAAACCCCGTCGCAAAAAGCAAAATAAAAAACAGGCAACTGAGGCTGAACAATTTTTGCAAGGCCACAACGGTTGCGGCCTGTTCACCGGAGCAGTCCGCAACACGGCTGATTTGCACGGCACGGGTAATCTCTCCGCCGAATTTCACACCCGGGGTAATGGAATCCATGACCGCCCCTTGGCAGTTCACATAAAACATTTGCCTAAAGGAAACAGAAACCCCGGCAAGCCTGGCCACCTGAAACCAAAGGGCGTTCACCAGCAATTGTGTTACAACCTGCAAGCCCACCAGTACGGCCACCAGCCACAGCGGGATTTGCCTAAGGCTGTACAACACACTCTCCCCATCAAAACGCCGCAGCGCAAGGATAAGCAGTAAAACAATAACCGCCGCAAACAGCCATCGCAGCAAAAATCTTAGTTTATGTGTCATACTCAGCCACCGATTCACCGCACCAAAAACTTTTTTGCCCCTTAATGCACGCACATTTTCACGGTATATGTAAGTGTCAATCCCTGATTCATCAACATATATCCGTTTTGAAAGTGGCACGGTTGCTATTTTTTCTTCGTTTCGCTCTTTAAAGATTTTCGACTTTTTTTTAATGTTATTTTCATTCGCTTTAATGCCGTTTGAACTCCTGATATGCTGCCGTAACCATGTTTATTGACTATGTCTGCAAATCGGTAAGCAAATCTATTATTCGCTGATTCAGCAGCGGATGTACATAGTAAGGGTTTAATTCACAAAATGGCTCCAGCACAAAAAGCCGTTCGTGCAGACGGGGGTGAGGCAGAATTATATCCGGGTTGCTACAAATCAAATCGTCATAGAACAACACGTCTATGTCGATTATACGCGGGCCCCAGCGTTCCTCGCGCACGCGGCCAAGGGCGGACTCTATTTCCAACAAGTTTTTTATAAGCTCTTGCGGGGTCAAAAGAGTCTCCGCTTGCGCAACGCAGTTTAAATAATCGTCCTGGGGAATGGGGCCGACGGGCTTGGTTCTGTGATAGGAAGAGCAGGCGGTGACATTGATTCCCTCGTGGCGGATTTTTTCCAGTGCGACGTCAAGGTTAAGCTTTGTGTCGCCGATGTTTGAGCCCAGCCCCAAGTAAATTTGGGCGCGTTTGCGCCGGATTTCAATCGCCACCGTGCGCAGGCTGTGCTTAATGGGCGCGGCGGGCTTTTCAACCTTGACACGCACTGCTTTCACGCTGGGGTAAGATTGCAATATATATGAAGCAATTTTTTCGGCACAGGTTTCTATTAGGTCAAAGGTCTCCATTTTTGCTAGGGTCGCGATGCCGTCGCATATTTCGGCATAATTAATTGTTCTGCTTAAGTCGTCGGTTTTTCCCGCGCTTCGCAGGTCAAGTTCCAGCTCTGCCGATATTATAAATTTCTGCCCAAGCTGCTTTTCCGCCTCCAGAACGCCATGATTTGCAAAAATTTCCAGCCCGTCGATTAGAATTTTATCCATAGTCTACCAACTGCTCCTTACCAGCTTATCCACCATCATGGTGGCGCGTTTGTTTCCCAAAACATCGTGAACGCGGATAAACGCGCACTTCTGGCTGATTGCCAGCACGGTTGTGGCAATTGTGGCCTCCAGGCGGTCTTCCACGGGCAGGCCGATTGTGTGCCCGATAAAGCTTTTCCGCGACGCGCCCAGCATCACCGGATACGGATTCGCGGTGAAGAACGACAGATTTCTCAATACGTGGACACTTTGCTCTGCGTCTTTGGCAAAGCCAATACCCGGGTCGATGATAATTTTTTTCGGGTCAACGCCAGCGGAGGTCAGGCGTTGGACGCCCTCTTGCAGGTCCGCTGCTATGTCCAGCAAAATATTATTGTACTCGGCGTTGTCGCGGTTATGCATCACACAGCACACGGCGTTGTATTTCGCACAGACCTTGGGCAGCTCCGGGTCTTTTTTAAAACAAAACACGTCGTTGATTAGGGCCGCACCGTGCTGTAGGGCAACCTCCGCAACCCCGGATTTATATGTATCAATGGCAATGGGCAGGTCAATTTCTTGTTTGACCGCTTTCAGCACGGGCAGAATTCTTTCCGTTTCCGTTTGGGCATCAACAGGCGTAAACCCCGGCCGCGAGGACTCGCCGCCGATTTCAATGATATCCGCACCGTCAGTCGCCATTTTTTTCGCCCGGTTCACGGCCGCTTCCACGGAAGCATACTCGCCGCCATCGAAAAATGAATCCGGTGTTACGTTTAAAATCCCCACAATGTATGTTCTCGCACCGATTCTGAATTCCTTCGCACCGATTTGCATACTACACCTCTAGGCTCGCATTTTTTTTATTATCTCAGTCGTCAGTCAAATTGAGCTACCCAATTTTCATCAAGATATGCGTCAAAACACATACATATTTGTTCGATTGTGTTTTTTTCGCTTGCCAATTCCGGCAACTCATCAAGGGCAAAAAAACTGCTTTCGGATGTCTCTGTGTTTGGCTGAAATTCACCTGATATTATATCGCACATAACAAATATTTTGCATACGCCATAAGCATACTGAGGTTTATTATGCTTGTTTCTGTCTTGAACGGCAATTAACTTAACAGGCATAACATTAAGGCCGGCCTCTTCTTTAACTTCCTTTATCGTGTTGGATTTCACTGACTCGTTTACATCAATCCAGCCGCCGGGCAAAGCCCATGTATCTTGTTCCTTTACAAGCAATATTTTATCGTTTTTAAATATAGCTGCCCTTGTATCCATTTTGGGTGTCTGATACCCGGTCTCGTTGCAAAACAAATCCTTTACGACTTCAAGAGGTAAATCTGACTGTTTACTCATTATTTCTGCCGTTATGTCCCTTATCCGCTCAAAGCGTTCTATATCGAATATATTCTTAGAATACTGTAAACCAGCTTGTGCCAGTGCTTGCAATTCAACAACCCAATCTATCCATGTCTTTTCCATAACTTAACTCCTATACCTAAGGCTTTGATTTCATTTCAGCATCCCAAGGGCCTCCGCGCGGAGGTCTTTATCGGTTTTAAATTTTCCGCGCAATGCCGTGGTCACTGTTTTAGAACCGGTTTTTTTGATTCCGCGCATAGAAATGCACATATGCTCCGCTTCGATTAACACCGCCACACCCAGCGCGCCAGCCTCGCGCGCCAGCAAATCGGCTATTTGAGAGCCCATTTTCTCCTGTAGCTGCAACCGCCGGGCGTACATTTCCACGATTCGGGCCAGCTTGCTTAGGCCAAGGAGCTTTCCCGGCGCGGGAATGTAGCAAATATGTGCCACGCCGTAGAATGGCAAAAGATGATGCTCGCATACGGAATGAAACTCGATGTCCTTTAAAACAACCATTTCCTCACAAAAATCCTCGTTGAAATACTTTAGAATTTCCGAGGACTCTTGGGCGTTGCCGCTTAAAACTTCTTCATATAATTTCGCAACCCGCTTAGGTGTTTCCTTCAGTCCGTCCCGGTCTGGGTCGTCGCCGATTGCTAAAAGCAGGTCGCGTATGGCTTTTTCTACACCGTTTTTGTCTATCAAAGAAAAAACCCCCGTTCGGGAGTATCGTAATGGCATGGGTTGCTTATGTCAACAGATGTTTTACAGTCGAGGGATAGGCCAAGTGTGTTGGTACAAAGGTTGGCAGCGCGGGGAGTGGGTGCGCTAACGCTTATCATGCGATGATTGACTTTGGCAGAGCAGTGTCTGTGCCGGTCTTGCTACACAAGCCCGGCGGTGACACTTGCCCCGCCATGCGTCACTAATCACACGGCTGCGCTAGTCGCCCACCTCACTCCCCGCACTGCCGCCCTCTTTACCAACATGCTTGGCCCACTCCCTTACAGCCCTAAAAGGCCGCCCATAAACGGGAGCCAAAAAGCGAGAAGCACTATCATTGCAATTTGCAAAAAAATCGTGGAGCGCGCCATGTCGGTCATGCGGTAATAGCCCTTGCCGTAGGTGATTAACTGGACGGTGTCCAGAGGCAAAAGATAGCAATTGCCCGCGCAAAAAGCCAGCACTATAATAAGAAAGGCCGGAGGCACACCGCTTGCCGCGGCGATTATAATAAAAGGCCCCGCCAAAACCGTGATTAACGCTGGGGCAGAGGTTATGAACAAAAGCAAAACAAAGGCCATCGCCGCCGCAAGGCCCACCAGCAAATTCACCGGCAAAACAGGCAAGTACAGAGCTTCGGCAAGGCGGCCGCTTACGCCGTTTTCAACCAGCGCGTGAGCAATGGACAAAACAGTTCCGCTTATAAAAATGATATTCCAATTGATATCTTTTAGAAATTTTTGCCAGGGTAGCGCGTTGATTCCCGGCATCATGAACAATACGCACCCCAAAACCGCCACGGTAAAAACCTCCAGTCGGTCAACCCAAGCAGATGCAATCCACAGGGTAAGCATTATCGCCATTATAACGATTACATAAAGTTCCTTGCGCTGGGGGCGCGGGGTTATTTGCGCTTGAAGGCTACGTATGTACTCGTTGATTTTAGCGGGGTCAACCCGGGCGGGCTTGTAGACTTTTAGCATTAAAATCCATGCGAGGGGAAGCAATACAACCACCAACGGAATTCCAACCGCCATCCAATGCACGAAATTGATTGTTTGTCCCGTTTGCTGCTCCAAAAGCCCGATTGCCAGCAGGTTAAGCGACGACGAGGCCGGCGTAGCCATGCCACCAATCATTGTGGCAACGGGAATCGCAATCATAAAAGTCCGTCCTACGGATTTTTTCTCCGCGTCGTCTTCAAGCAAGTTGACAAGCTCCAGCGCGATGGCCGCCATCACTGCGCAAGCGGGCACATTTGACATAAAAAAAGACACCACCGCCGTGGTTATCATCATTGCCAATAAAATATTTTCAATTTTGTGCCCGGCTTTTTTAAGCAGAAATAGCAAAACGCGCTTTGTAATAGGCACATTCACAATTGCCCCGGCGATGCCAAAGGAAGCAATAATGAAAAAAATTACGGGATGGGCAAAACCGATTACCGCCCCGTAAAATCTTTCGCTTACACCAAAAATCGGAACTAGCCCAATGGTCAGCAAGCAACTGACGGGCAGTGGCAAAGCCTCTGCCACCAACAGTATAAGAAAAAACAGCGTAAGCCCAACGGTGCTTTGCCCCGCTGCCGTAAGCCCGGCGAAATTGGGCACAAAAACGAACACCGCCAGCACCGCAACCGCCAAACATAGTCCGATTCTCTGATAGGTTGTCATTGCAGAATTTCTCTTATCGCGCCCANGGTGGTTAGCGAGCCGATTGCGCATATGATATCCTCCGGGGCGGATATTTCAATTGCGTGGCTTACCGCGCGCTGTATTGTCTCGCAGGGGGTAGCTGGAATGCCCCTGTTTGACAGAATTTCAGCCAAATCAGCGGCGGGCAATGCCCGTGAATCCGGCGGCGTGATTGTCAAAAACCGCCCCGCAATCGGCGCGAGAATTTCGAGCATTTTTTCAAAATCCTTGTCCTGTAAAACGCCGAAAATAAATAATGGTTTTTTCCCCGGAAACAGCGCGGACAGGTTGTCCACGGCGGTTTGTACACCCTGGGGATTATGTGCGCCATCAATTATAAAAACGGGAGATTTTCTCATTACTTCGAATCTGCCCGGCCAGAATGTTTTGCACAGGCCGACCCGCAATGCATCGGCAGAAATTTTCCAGCCTTTTTCCCGCAGGGCCTCAATCGTCGTAATAGCCACAGCCGCATTTCGTAATTGATGATTGCCCAGCAGGGGAATAGTAAAATTTTGCGTGGCATTTGAAAAGCCCACAGAAGCATGTTGCCCCTCGCCGGGCATGATAAAATCAAACCTCTGGCCGTCCAAAGAAGTTTCAATCAAAGTAATTTCGTTTTCGTTTACAAAGGTGCAGCTTGCAGATTCTTTGCGGCATTTTTCGCGGATTACCCCCTCGACGGATTCCGCCTGGGGATGGCATACGACTGTCCCGCCCGGCTTAATAATCCCGGCTTTTTCCCCTGCGATTTTTTCCACCGTATCGCCCAGAACCTCCATGTGGTCCAAGCCGATGGAGGTTATGACAGCCACCTCGGGGGTGGGGATGATATTTGTGGCGTCCAAACGGCCGCCCATTCCCACCTCAAAAACCACGATATCACAGTTTTGCCGGTGGAAATACAGCAAAGCGATTGCCGTCATCGTTTCAAATACCGTTGTGGGGTCTTTTTGAAGCCGGACTTGTCCGCCAACGAGGGAAGCCACTTTTATTAATTCCTCGTCGGAAATATGCCGACCGTTGATTTGCATTCGCTCGTTTATTTTGTGAATCGGCGGCGACGTGTATAGGCCGGTTTTATAACCCGCCTCTGCCAGCACACTTGCAAGCATGGCCGCCGTCGAGCCCTTGCCGTTTGTGCCCGCTATGTGAATAAATTTTAAACTTTTTTGAGGGTCGCCAAGAAGCCCCATTAGCTCCGCGATGCGCGACAAACCGGGGTTTACCCCCATCCAAGATGTGCCGTGGATAAACTCCAGCACTTCGTCCATATTTGTGAACATTTTATGCTCCTATCAAAAATCAGTAAAATTTATTTCATATATGAACAAGCTTCATTAACCGAGTTCTTTTTCAAGTTTACTAAAACCGGGCCTTGTATAAATATGGGTTCACCGCTATCGTTGCCTTTTAACATTACAAAATGACTGCATAAAATCATGTCTTCCATTTTAATCATATTCATGGGGTCATATCCACAAATAAAATAATCGCCGTCTACTTTCTCTGTAGCTGTTTTAAAAAATTCATCAAATTTTGCTTTTTTATCATTCGTGTGCCTTTTCACTTTTTCGGATAAATCTTCGATATTAATGCTTATCGTCGGCCTCTCTGCCTTTGAGCTTTCTGCGGCCAAGGAAAAAAGCGGGTTTTCTGTGTCACCGACTCTATGATGTATATCTATCCCCGCTTCCGATAGCACAATACAAAATACCGCTCCTGTGTAATAAAGCAATCTCCTCGTATCGAAAAAACGGCTGTCCAATATTTTCAAATTTTCAATGTAGGCGTTGATTCTATTGCTATATTTGTCATATGAAATTTGCTTTAATGCCATACTTCCCCCGTACTCGGCTATTCCTTCAATTGTTTCCGCGTAATACTCCTGTCTGATTATATCGCCGATAAGATTTTCTCTATATTTTCGAGCCGATAAATAGTTTTTCACAAATTCTCTTTTCGCGCTTAAATCATCACTCAAAAATGCATTAACCAAAATCAGATTTTCCACATGCTTAACGGCATAATTTTCTATATTATCAGGGTAATTCAACATTAATAGGTCGTTGGGGTATCGGCTTTCATTGCGCATTCTTTGAAATGCGTGAAACATTTCATGCACTAAGTCCGCGGCTAATATTTGCGAATCCTCTTTGTGCGGATTTTCAACATACCATATCGCTATAAACTTGCCGTTGTATTCGATGCTTGTATTTCCTAAGAACCGATTATCCCAAGGAATGACTTCATCTTTAAAATAAACATTACTCTTGTTATACAAAGCAAAATTAAACCTTGAAAATCCCGGCCATATTTTATTAAAATTAACTTTTTCGATTGTTTCATCAATGATTTTGTATAATTCGCGCATGGTACTATTTATAATCCTCCATGTTCAGGAATGCCCCCGCCGTCGATTGCCGTCTTGCTCAATTAGATTATGTGTTGCCGTTGACCAGTCTGGGCGTGGCCAGCTTTCATTTGCGGTAAAGATGTACAGATAATCGTCATATGCCTCGAAAATATTGTACCCTCCAAAAATGTAATAGCTGCCGTCGGCGGCCTGCATGACAACTCTGGTTTCGCCAAACTGACCCATATCTACCCAACTCCAACCACTCAAAAGGCATGAACTACCGAGCGTAAATGAACTTGATAATCCTTTTCTTCTGCGCATTGGGGTTTAATTTTAGAATTTGCCTCATGATTTTCTGTTCAGCGGCTTCCGAATTAATGGAAGCCGCTTTTTCAAATACAGCGTCCGCGCTGTTGAAAAATTTCTCCGTGGTGCAGAACATCATCGACGGCCAGCCATATTCCTCGCCGCTTTTTGAAAATTTCGGCTGCCTGCCGCAGGTTGTTATAAACATACGCATTTGAAGCTCTGTCAAGGCGCGGTCAAACCCGGCCTTGTCCTCCTTGGAAAATCCGGCCATTTGCTTGATTGCATCAACGGGAAGCGCGTCATGCGCCTCCACCACTTCATAAATCCGCTTGGCAAAATGGCTGATTGTCCCGTCGGCGTAGGCGTCTTCAAAATCCGCGCCAATCCGCCGCGCCGCAAGAAAATAAGGATACCACTCCTTTGTGATAAAGCCACTCTTTTTGAAAAACAGCTTGCTATAGGCGATATCATCCCGCTCGTTCAATACGCGGATGCGCCATTCCCATGGGTCGGTATCCGGGTCGCCTGTGTGCCAGCTTACGGGTGTCTCATATGATGGCTCTTCGTTCCAGCCCCAAGTAATTATGGAATAAATCCCGTCGCTATTGCCCCCGCCCATGGAAAACCCGGCGGCCAGCAACGCCTTTAAAAAATCGTCAAAGTTTTGAATCATTTCCATTATAAAGCTCCTTCGGTCTCGTTTAGATAGACAGACAAAAACTCAAAAATTTCAAACACATTTGTTCCGGGCGTATTCTTCGACGGGGCGTCATTGTTATGTTTAACTCTCAGTGATTTGGCGTTTCTTATTGCATCCTTCAAAAATGGGCGCAAAGCCGCATAAATGTCATCGCGATTCTTTTTATATTTCCCTTTCCCTATGTTACATAGGTAGGTATTCAACATCGGAGGGTAGTCCTTTCTATGTAAATCTGATTGAGAATAAGTGAAGTGAAGCAGAAACCATAATTCAATACACTGATTTGACCATAATGCATGATAAATTATTGCTTCATCTGAATTTTTGGAGAGATTTTGATTAGTAAGCTCCGTACATTTGCGCGCAGTATTATCAAAATTATCACGCGGGAAGTCATCTTGGTCATATACCAGCCACACATGCCTGATGGGGTTATTGTTTTCGCTTACATGCTTTTGTGCCCGCTCAAGCAACGACAATGTATTGCTTATAAAAGGGTGCGTCTGCTTTCACATGCGACCCATCCTGGTTGCGAATCTCATACAAAGAGTAGATTTCACTTGCCCCGCTATCGTCTTTAGAAGCAAACCAAATCTCATCACGCCTGAACAAATCGCTTTTCATGGTAGTAATATCATGAGAAGTAAACACTACTTGGGCATTATGCTTGTTAATTTTGGGGTTCTTAAAAAGTTTAACAATGTGACGCAATAATTTGGGGTGTAACCCGGCATCCATTTCATCAACAACCATAAGCATTCCCCCTTTCAGCGCGATAAGCACATGGGGAAGAAGGCCAAACAGCTTAAATGTTCCTCCTGATTCCTCAAAGATATTCAGCTTGTATTTATCACCGTCTATATCTCTGATAAAGTGCACTTTATCAACCGTTTTTTCACCATGCACCTCATCAGACCGGAGTGTAATTTCAATATCTGAAATAGGTATGTCTATTTCACTCATTATTTTTATCGTATCTTCTTTTAACCCGGGAACCATCATAAGCGATGTGTTTCTAACAGGGTCATCATAATCAGCAAATGTACAGCGGAAAAACCATTCTGTTGCTATTTCTATAATTTCAAAATCATAATTAATTGAAAGGAATGATATAAAAGGAATTTTGGAGCTGACATCTGTATTAACTGATTTCTTATTTAAACTTGACCCGAGGGTAATGCCGTTTATATCTCTCTCAAAAAGTGTGGCTGAACGTTTTGCACCAATATTTTTTTTATACAGGCTTTCGGATACTACATCATTGTTATAAATTGCAAGGGTATACCGGAACTCAAAATCGGCATGACAAAAAAACACCATAAACTCCGTAGGCTCTGTGGGGGATACGTTGCTGAATGTAAACGGGGGACATCTATGATATTTCATTGAGGGCGACAAATCCTTGCTCATATACTCTATAGTAGATTGTGCATAAAAGGAAAATAATTCCTACGCCCAAACTTTGTTCATAAAGGGGGAATGCCACTGCGCCTATCTGTTCCCCCTTCTACAGTAAAAGTTCACTTTAGAGTGCAACCAGTTTAGCACCCTCACCAATCTGATGTACATTCTCATCAAGAAATTATGGCAATGCCTTATGCTCATCAGCAAACTTAAAAATCACCTTAACGTATTTACGCTGTTTCAGCCTGTTGCCATTTGGATTATCCTCTTTATCAACGAGAATTTTATCAACCAAATCAACAAGTAGCTCCCTTGTAACCTCGCTTACAGTTTCGTACTTCTTAAAGCGGTCAGCATAGCTATCTGTAGTGGTTTGCACCTTCTTAAATTGCCGTATTTCTATTTGAATTTTTGCAATCCTATCTTTAGCGGTTTCAAGTTCCTGTTTTAACGAAGCACTACGGCTAATGTACAAATCTTTGTCGATTGTACCATCAGCGTAATCATCGTACAACCTATGGCTTCTAGCTTCCAGCTTGTCACGCTCTTTTTCTAAGTGGCGTAAGTTGCGTTGTAGAATCTTAGAATCATCCGTAAAATTACCAGAAGCCAAGATTTTTTGTTTTAGCTTATCCATTTCCGCAATCAGCACAATTTGGCTTTTTACAGCAAAAAGGATGTGTTCGTCCAAAACATGCTCCATGATGTTAAGTGGTCGGCATTTTTTTGTAGTTTCGTGAAAACCACAACGATAAAAATACTTCCCACTCTTTCTTACTGTATTTCTGCTCAATATATGGTCGCAACACTTGCAGTAAGCAAAACTGGCATACAAAGATTTTTCGCCGTTCCGTGACACCCTAGATGGACGTTTCAGTAATACTTGTGTCTTTTGGAACAAGTCCTCGCTAATAATTGGTTCATGGGTATTTTTTACAACAATCCAATTTTTAGGGTCTTGTTGCTTTGGCTTTTTCACTTTATAGCTAATGTTTTTCGTTTTGCCCTGTACCATATGCCCGCAGTATTTTTCGCCACTAAGAATCACTCTAACCGAATTAAAGTGCCATGACGGTATTTTTGCCTCTCTCCCATTAGGCGTTATCCCTTTAGATGCCTTATATTCTCTAGGGGGTAAAACGCCCATGTCGTTAAGTCGCAAAGCAAGCCCCCTTATGCTCAACTTGTCATACACAAACATATCGAACATTTTTCTAACGATTTCTGCAGCTTCTTCATCTACCACCAGTTTATGCTTATTCGAGGGGTCTTTAGCATATCCGTATGGAGCATACGAGCCAATAAACTCACCTTTTTTAGTTTTCATTTCAAAAACTTTGCGAATCTTCTTGCTGGTCATTTTGACAAAATACTCGTTAAAGTAGTTCTCAAAGTGAAACTGCATACCCTCAACACTCTCCGGGTCCTCGAATGAATCAATCCTTGGGCTACCTAAAGCGATAAAGCGTACATCATGGGATGGGAAAAGCGTATTAACGTAATATTCAGCGTCTGTCACGCTTCGAGTAAAGCGGGAAGTATCTTTAGTGATAACGCAGTTTATCAACCCAGCCTTCACATCATCAATAAGCCGTTGGAACTCAGGACGGCGTTCTGCTGTTACGCCTGAAATGCCGTCATCTACATATGTGTCCACAAGCGTAAATTGCAAGGGGTCATTCTCAATAAAGTCAAGAATAATAGCGTTCTGGTGGTCTATAGAAACGCTTGTACCCGCTGTTTCATCCTCTTTTGATAGCCTTAAATAAGCACCAACTCTCCATTGTTTCAAGCTGTTTTTTTCGCTTTCTTTCTTCATCTTTGCCATATTCATGTCCTCCTAATTTTTGGTTAGGGGATATGAGAAGCAAATATTTTAGCTATGACAAAATTATAGCGCGCCTGCCATTCAAAATCAACGACAAACACGTTATATACTAGATTGTGTCGACAATAGGATACAGTAGTGATATAATAGAGAAAAGAGCGAAGGGAGAGTTTCTCTATGAACAAAGCGCATCGTCGACATGATATTACAG
>WQSB01000081.1 GCA_009788085.1 Defluviitaleaceae bacterium | reverse complement strand
CGTTCCGCAATCCACATCTGCGTACCCACACATCTGTATCGCCCCTCCCCAAAAAATTGGACTCATGTGCCACAGTATATGTATAAACGGCTGATGGTGTGAGCACTAAAAAAGGGAAAAAATTTGACATATGCATTTCCATATATCATAATTAGTAAAATGACGTACTATAAATAGGAGTGATTTTATTGGAATATGAAGCAGATGCAGCTATTGGGGCATTGGACGCAGGGGTTAGCAGAATCAGGGGGCTTTATACCCGGTTCGCCCAGAAGCATGAAATTCCATATGGAATTATACAAGTTGCCTATGTTCTGGGGCTGCATAGCCCTGTTACGCAAAAGCAAATATCCGAAATATGCGAAATACCAAAGCAAACAGTAAACGGCGTCATTAAGCAACTAAAGGCAGACCAGCACATCACGATTACGGCGGGCAAAGAGGATAAGCGCGAGAAGGAAATCGCACTCACCCCAAAGGGCGAGGCCTATATTCAAAATACGCTAAAGCCGTTTTTCGAGCTTAATAAGATGATAGCGGGCAGAATCGGCATTGATTTTATTAAGCAATTGTCGCAAGGGCTAAATACCTTGGGCGATACGCTGGAAATGGAAATGGAACTTCAAGAAGTCACCACAAAATGGGAAGATAAAATTTCTGGAGGGAAAAGACAATGACTATATTTTATTTTACAGGCACAGGAAATTCGCTTGCGGTTGCAAAGCGTATCGGGGGGAATTTAATATCTATCCCACAGGTTATTGCCGGGGACAATCTACCTTATAAAGACGATATAATCGGCATTGTGTTTCCTGTTTACGCGCTGATAGCCCCAAAGATGGTGCGTGATTTCTTGGATAAAGCAAAATTTGAAGCAGATTATTTATTTGCAATCGGCACATATGGCAATTCGGGCGGTTCTTCATTGCTTTCGCTTCAAAAGCAAGCGCGGAAAAATGGTTACAGCTTTGACTATCTTGACCAAATACTCATGGTTGATAATTGTTTGCCAATATTTGAAATTGGGGCGGAAATAGCAAAAATCCCACATAAAAAGACGGAAGAAAACCTCGAAAGAATTACAAAAAATATTCACTCACGCAAGAAAAACCAAGCAAGGGCGTCGCTCCCCAATCGTGCCCTATCCGCCGTGGTTAGTAGCTTACTTAAATATGAAAAGTCTGCACAGAAATTTATCATAAACGGCAACTGCAATAAATGCGGGGTTTGCGTGAAAGTCTGCCCTGCTAAAAACGTGGAGATAACAAGCAAGGTTCAATTTAACGACCATTGTGCGGGCTGCCAAGCCTGTTTGCATTTATGCCCTAAAAATGCAATTCATCTTAAAAATGAAAAAAGCGACAAGCGTTGGCGACACCCCGAAGTTTCCCTTGATGAAATCATACAGGCCAATAATCGGCAGTAGGAGGGCATAATGCAATATCGTGATGATAAGGCAAGCGGAAACAAATTGTCTGCATTGGGGCTTGGCTGTATGCGATTTCCCCGTGACAAAGCAGAAACCGAGCGTATGATTTTAACTGCCATAGACGGTGGCGTAAATTTCTTTGATACCGCATATGCGTATACCAACAGCGAAGCTGTATTGGGGGAAATTCTGGCGAAGCATAATAAGCGCGAGGAAGTTTATATCGCTACAAAGCTACCTTATATTCTTTGCAAAAACGCAAGTGATTTTGACAAGTTTTTTAACGAGCAGCTGCGCAGGCTTCAAACGGACTATATTGATTATTATTTCATTCATGGCATATCTGATTTTGAGGGATGGGATAAACTCCGCAAAATGGGAATTGACGAATGGATAGCGGATAAAAGAAAGTCTGGCAAAATTAAGAATATAGGATTTTCTCATCATAGCACTTGCGACGACTTTCTTAAAGTGCTGAACTCCTACGATTGGGGTTTCTGCATGATACAGTACAATTACTATGACGAAAATTATCAAGCAGGGAAAACGGGCTTATTAGAGGCGGCAGAAAAAGGTATACCAGTTATAATAATGGAACCATTGCTTGGCGGCCGACTTGCAACAGGTTTGCCTAAACAAGCCGTTGAAGCATTCAAAAAAGCAGACCCCGGTTGCACCCCTGCTGATTGGGCGTTGAGGTGGTTATGGAATCAAAGCGAAGTAACGGTAGTATTAAGCGGGATGAGCAGTAATCGGATTATGATAAGCAACCTGCGCTCGATGGATAATTTCAAGCCGCTTTCAATCAATGATTTTGCCGCATATGCCGAAGTCGTGGAGATATTCAAAAAATCGTACAAAGTCAATTGCACAGGTTGTAATTATTGCCTGCCATGCCCTAAAGGTATAAATATACCCGCCTGTTTTTCGGCGTACAATTCCAGCTATGCACAGAGTTTGATTACAGGATTTCAACAGTATATGACAAGCACAGCGGCATTAACCTCTAAAAATCCTACGAGCGCACGCCTTTGTAATCAATGCGGAAAGTGCGAAAAATTATGCCCACAATACTTACCAATTCGCAAAGACCTTAAAAAAGTAGCACAGCGTTTTGAATCGCCTCCCCTTCGCTTGCTTTGGTCGCTTGGGCGGCGTTTTATTTTCAGCAGAGGAGGAACTTAAATGCTTACAAAGCAGAACATCCACAAAGCGTACCTGTTGATAAGTGCGATTGTAATTACAGCGGGTGCGTTCTTAATAATGAACTTGGGCGATTATTTTGAGCCCCGGGGCTTTTTGTCATTTACAGTACAAAGCAACTTGCTTACCGCAATCGGCTTTGCATTAATGGTCGTTTTGTACGACAGTGAGGGCAGACTAAGAAGCTACATATCCTTTAGCATTATAGTTAGCATCAGCATCACGGGGCTTGTTTACAATTTGCTTCTTGTGCCCACCACGCCGGAAGCCCTGCCCATAACTTCAGACTTCCCGAATTTCTCAACACATTTCCTGTCTATGGCACTTGCGTTAATCGGTTATTTTGTATTTGAGAAAAAAGGTACATTTACTATCAAACATATTTTAGCCAGCATGATTTTCCCCTTAACTTACTGGATAGTATTTGTGTCCATCGGCGAAAGAATTGATTATTTCCCCTATTTCTTCATGGAGCATCCCGTAATCGGCTGGCCCATGACATTCGCCTGGTTTGGGATTATATTGGTAGTGGTGGCTATTCTGGGGCTTTTGTTAGTATCGTTTGACAAAGGGGGTGTCCCAAGCGCGTTGGTAAGGGGGCGGCGGCGCGGGGAGTGAAGCGTGCGACAAGCGTTATAGACAATTCCATCGAAAATGGATTCATCCATCGCTCAAAGGCAGCCGCCGACGCAGTCGCGGCTTTCGCTCGGATTCATCGTTTTCGATTGAAATTGCTATAGCACGCCCACTCTCCGCGCTGCCGCCCCGTTGCCAACTCGCTTGGGACACTCCCTTAACAAAAAGCGTGTTGCACACTAGGCTTTGGCTACGCTATAATGCAGACATATTCTTAGAAATATGTCATAGAAATGGTGTTGCGGCATGTTTACAAAGGTAATCAGCGGTGCGGTGCTGGGTGTGGATGGCTATAAGGTTGACGTTGAAGTAGACTTGGCCAATGGTTTACCCGCCTTTGACATCGTGGGGCTGCCTGATTCCGCCGTTAAGGAGTCCCGCGAGCGGATTCGTGCCGCCATTCGCAATGCCGGGTTTAATTTCCCCGTCAAGCGTATTACCGTAAACCTCGCGCCTGCCGACATTCGCAAGTCCGGCCCGTCCTTTGACTTGCCGATGGCGGTGGGCATTTTAATATGTATGGGAATTATCCGGCCCGAAGCCGCCGAAAGGGTGTTTTTCGCGGGGGAGCTTTCGTTGGACGGGTTAATCAGGCCGGTTAATGGAATTTTGCCCATGGTGATGGCGGCCCGGGCGGAGGGCGTGCAAAAAATTTTCGTGCCTGCGGAAAACGGGGCGGAGGCGGCACTTGTTGAGGATGTGGATGTTTATCCGGTGGAAAGCATTGACGCGCTGGTGGAGTTTTTTTTCGATGAGGAAAGCGCGGACATTTCGCCATTGCGGGTTGACCCCTCGTTGTTTCTGCAAAAAGAAAGCACATACGATGTGGATTTTGCCGATGTAGCAGGGCAAATATATGTAAAGCGGGCATTAACCATAGCCGCCGCCGGATATCACAACGCGCTGATGATTGGCCCGCCCGGTGCGGGGAAAACTATGCTTGCACGGCGAATGCCCACTATTCTGCCAGATTTATCGCTGGACGAAAGCTTGGAAATCACCAAAATTTACAGCATCGCGGGGTTGTTAAAAAATCAGTTAATGACCCAGCGGCCGTTTCGCACACCACATCATACGGCCAGTTATGTTTCATTGACAGGGGGCGGACGCCTCCCCTCACCCGGCGAAATCAGCCTTGCGCACAATGGCGTGTTATTTCTTGACGAGCTGCCGGAATTTCAAAAAAAGGCATTGGAAATTTTGCGCCAGCCTCTGGAGGACGGGCAGATTACCATAAACCGCGCCGGAGGGGTTTCTACATATCCAAGTATGTTTCTGCTGCTGGGCGCGATGAACCCCTGCCCCTGCGGATATATGGGGACGCCCCGGTGCAACTGCACTTCCGGCGAAATTGCCCGCTACCTGGACAAAATATCCGGCCCGCTATTAGACCGCATAGATATTCAAGTTGAGGCAACACCCGTGGCATATGATGATTTGAAAAAATCTGCCGCGGAGGATTCCGCCACAATAAAAGCCCGGGTGAAGAATGCTCACGACCGGCAGAAAAAACGCTTCAAGAATGACACCGGCATCGGCTTTAACGCAAAAATGCCCGCCGCGCTGGTGAAAAAATATTGCAAGCTTGACCACGAGTCACAGGAATTATTAAAAAACGTCTTTGACACAATGTCGCTTAGTGCCCGCGCTTATCATAAAATTCTAAAAATTGCGCGGACAATCGCAGACATAAGTGACCAGCCCGATATCACGCCGGAGCATATTGCCGAAGCCATTTCATATCGCGGGCTGGATAGAAAGTATTGGTGATATTATGAAACTGGTATACAGGGGAAGTTTAAGATATCTGGAGCAACTTCCAAAGGGAGATTTGCCCGAAAATGCCGTAAAAATTAATGAGTCACTCACCACGCAGCAGCTTAAAAATACCTCATATCTTTACTTCATACCCCCTGGGATTTTCATTGGCCTAATTTTGCTGGTGGGGCATTTATTGCATGGAGATTTGCGGTTTGGCATAGATTGGCTAAGGGGAGCAATAGGGCTGGGGATTTTTGCCGTGGCCTTTTTCCTCCACGAATTTTTACATGCCATATGCGCGCCTTGGAGGGCGGAGGTTGGCTGGTATTTCATCCCCGTACAATGGTCTTTGTTTATCCACACCACCGCACCCATGTCCAAGGCAAGATTTATTACTATGTCGCTATTTCCAAATATTTTGCTGGGTGTTGTTCCGCTTATTGTTTGGGTAGTATTTCCTTTTGACCCGATGGTCAGCACAATTTTACTACTGGCCGCCGGTTTAATGACCATGAGCGGTTTTAGCGATTACATGAATGCCGCCCATGCTTGGCGGCAAATGCCGTCGGGCAGCAAACACCAGCTTTCGGGATTTAATTATTATTGGTTTATGCCATAGGCTACCTTCTCACAATCCTATCCAAATCAGCCTTAAAAGTATCAAATGACGCGCCATACGAGTTTTCCAGGCTATCCGATAAATATTCATCTCGCTCCATATCAAACATTATAATAGAAAGCTCATTAAATTTTTGATAAGTCGCAACCATCTTCTGAATATTCTCCCGTTGCGACCTACATAAGCCAGATACATCCATCATATCCTTATTGGTATGCCCCAGCAAATAATCCGTAGTGACATTGAACTGCTTCGCTACCTTAATAAGTACGTCATATGATGGCTGTCGCTCACCAATCTCATAAGAAGAAATGGCCGATGCTGTCATTCCAATTCTTTGCGCCAGTTCAGTTTGTGTTACACCCTTTGCTGAACGCAATTCTTTGATTCTTTTCCCTATATTCATATTCACACTAATCCACCTTTTTCTCTCGGTTAGTAGCCCATTTCTCCCTAATAGTAGAGAAATGAACTGCATTGGTGGTGGATAATTTTCCCCTCACAGTGTTGACACTCATTGCGTAACATGCTACACTATTAGTGTGAATGGTTAATAAATATGCCCTTTGTGAGAAAGTATATTATTCATTGGGGGGTGCATATTGTGGGTGAAGACAGCGACCCGGCCAGTGTGCTGTTTTTTGCGCAGCTTTTGCAAGATGAATATACCTTGCTCGTATCTAAAAATGGCCACGATACAATTACCGTAGCGATGAATCATCGGCCTACCCTTATCTCATATCCTTAACCATCAGCATTCGTTTCCTTCAATTTTTACAATATCAATTGCCGATTCTAAAAGGATATTGATTAGCTCATTACGTGAGCGATTTGTTTTTGCGGATAGTAAATCCAAACGTTCAACGGTATCGTCTTTCATGCGAACGGATACTACCTTATAGCCGTCATCACCCTTGCGTGCATTTTTTATCGTAACCTTAATTTCTTTTGCCATACAAACACCCCTTCTGCAATTTAATATAATTTAATTTGACAGAAGTAGTTTTCATATGCTATAAATATGTAGTCACAATAACACTATGTATTTATAATTTGGTGTATGCCTGATTAAAATTCATTTGAGGGAGTGGGGGCGTACGTGACGGAGGGCAGCAAAAGCATTATACTTATCGCAGATAACGACCCGGCCAGTGTGAATTTTTTTGTGCAGCTTCTGCAAGTTGAATATACGTTATTTATAGCCAAAAATGGCCACGATACAATCAGCGCGGCGATGAACCATCGACCCGACCTTATTCTATTGGATATGGACATGCCCGATATGGCAGGGTGCGAAGTAATTTCAGCCCTAAAGTATATGGATGAAACCAAAGGGATTCCGGTTATCTTCGTCACAGGTAAAAATAATGCCAAGGCAGAGCAACAGGGCTTTCAATTAGGCATTGTTGGCTGCATAAAAAAATTTTCCGACCCTGGCATTATAGACGTTTCCATTGAAAACGGGCTCAGTCATCGCGCAAAAACTCCGCCGCCAACGGCAACAAGATTTTAGCTTATTTTCCTATATGCTCCGTTTGAAAATATTTACGATTTCGATTTTATTTTCAATAATCTGCCCGTCTTGCAAACCCTCACTGAAAATATAATCGCAATCACTTTAATTTTTCGCGGCATTATCTTTGCGTAAATATCGGGAATACGGATAAACCCGTCTTGCGCCGTGGTTTGAAATTCAAATGCTTGTTGCATTGCGCTAACTCCAATTTAGCCTGTGCCGTTTGCCTGCCGTGCAGGTAATTATAACATGGAAAGACGGCAAGCAATAGCGAAAATTTTCCCGCACTATTGCCGATATGGGTTATAAAGTTGAACCTGTAGAGCTGGTGCCGTACAATATTGAAATTTTTATTAAGCAAATACCCCTGACACAAAATATCAATGTATAGACGTTTCCGTTGAAAATGCTATAACACAATTTTATTTACTACTCAAGCCTATTGACTGCAACAAGCTCTCCCCCTAAAAACTCCGCCTCGGCGGGGTCGTGAGTGATGCAGATTACGGTTTTGCCGGCGGCGTGAGATTTTACCATGTCCATAATTGAGGGTTTGATTCCGCTGTCGAGCCCCTTGAAAGGTTCGTCGAGAATCAGCAAATCATAATCGGCGATTAAAGCGCGGCACAGGCATACGCGCCGCTTCATGCCGCCGCTTAACTCCGCCGCCTTTTTGTACATGCTATCGGCAAGGCCGGCCTGGGTCAGCAGCTCCTTCCCACGCTCAAGATATTCGCGTTTTTTGCGCACCCCGCCCAGAATTGGTGATTTTGTTACAAACAGCACATTGGAAATAGCATTTTCCCATTCCAGCAATCGGTCTTCCTGAAACATCAGGGAGATTTTTTTTTGTCCGCCCGGAAAAGAAATTTCGCCGGAGTCGGGGGCCACAAGTCTGGCGATGATATATGCCAGCGTGGTCTTGCCGCGCCCGGACGGCCCCATTATGCAGGTGATTCCCTCGTCGAAACGCATGGAGATATTTTCTAAAACTTTATTGTCGCCGAAGCTTTTATATATGTTTTTTATTTCCATTTTACACCTCTTCGATTAAACACCAGCATAAATAATTTCTCCATCAAGTAGCTTAAAAGAACAATGGCAATCGTCCATGCGAAAAGGTCTGCCGTTTGCAGGAAAATCCTTGCGGTGTGCAAATTCGCGCCGATGGTTCCGCGCACTATGCCAATAAGCTCCGCCGCAATGCCGGATTTCCACGCGAAACCGATTCCCACATTTGCGGCAGAAAGCACATAGGGCGCGACGGTTTTAAAATAAATGTAAAAAATTCTTTTCCATGGGGGCACATTAAAAACATCCGCCATTTCCAGCAACAGGGGGTCTGTGCTGACGATGCCCTTGTGGGTATTGTAAAAAACAATGGGCAACACCGTTACAAAGGCCACAAAAACGGGCAAATTTCTGGCTTGCATGGCCATAAGTGCCAGAATCGTAAAGGACGCGATTGGAATGGCATTGATTGCATTAATCGCGGGCAGCATCAGTTGGTGGAACAGTTTGAATCTGGCCGAAACAGCCGCAATAATAATCCCCGCGCCCAAGGCCAGCCCAAAGCCGTACATGATGCGCCCCATGGATGTGCCGATGCTGCGCCAAAAATCCGCGGTCTGTGCCAACGCGAAAAGCCGCGCAAATGTTTCACGCGGCGACACGATTATCAAGTTGCTTTCGATGAAAAAGTTGGCGGCTTCCCACACCAGCAACCAGAATAAAATTATTGGAATTGCTTTTAGAGATTTATGGAATGAAGAAGAAATCTTCATCAGGCAATTCGCCCCCTACAGATGCGGGTTGTGCATTATAAAGTACATTGTAAAAGCCCATAAGATTGCGGCGCATTTCGTCACCTGTCAGGAAAACGATGTGCGTGCGCGGCAAAGCCGACTCTGCAATGGCCACGTTGGGAATCAGCCCAAAATCTACGGCAAGCTGTGCCCCTTCGGGAATTTGCGTGGTCATAAACCCAATGGACGCCGCGTATTCCTCCATGAAGATGGCCACTGCGTCGGGGTTGTTCTCCAAAAATTCCCGACGGGCAATAACCACGCTCATGATTAAGCTGTAGTCTGATTGTACCCTATCCCATTCCTCAGTCAAGTCCAAGGCTAAACGAAGCCCCTCAACCCGCGCCAGCACCGTGCTTACAAAGGGCTCGGGCAACAGCGCGATTTCCGCTTGCCCGGCTTCAAGCAATGCGGCAAGCTCCGTATGTTCTGCGCGGAACTCAATTTCCACGTCAACTCCCGGGGTGAGCCCGTTTTGTCTAAGCACATAGTTAAGGGCGAATTCCGGAGTGGCTCCCTGGCCGGTTGCAAAAATAGTGCGCCCTGCCAAATCCGCCACGGAATTGATTTCTCCGGTGGTGTCAACAATGTGCAACACCCCCAGCGTAACCACGGCCAAGGCCTGAATCCCGCCCTCCAGGCGGTTATACAGCACCGCCGCCAAATTCCCCGGCACTACAGCCACATCCACCTGGCCCTGCACCAGCAACGGCGGAACTTCATCCGGTGAGCCCAATAATGTGAATTCATAGTCATTTACCGCGTTGCCTTGCCGGTGCTCGTCCATCAAGTGCAACAGCCCCAACGCCGTAGGCCCCCGCATGGCCGCAACACGAATCATCCCGGGCTCAAGAGCCGGCGCGGCGGGTTCCTCCGCCTGTTCCGCCGGGGAATTTTCCACAGGTGCGGGCGCGGCCGGTGGCGGTGCGGCCGCAGGAACCGGCGCAGGCGGTTCACTTGTTGCTTGTCCGCAGGCCGCCAGCATAACCACGGCCAAAACCATCATCGTCAACAAAAGAATAATTTTTTTCATAATGCCTCCAATTTTTTTACCTGATATCAGGTATTTTTTTCAAGGGAATGGACGAATCGCATTGATGAGGGGGTGACGCGATTCGTCCATTCCCTTTTTAACATCCCCCTTGTCGCAAAAGCTTAGTCATTGTAATATATCGCATGAAAATATTTTGTTGCACAGGCAACAATTTTTTTGGAGGCAAAATGAGCTATATTAAAGAGTTATCCCAAGTAAGCCTGTTCACCCAAGTTCCGCCGGGGGAAATTCAAGAATTGCTGCTTTGCACCCGGGCAATATGTAAAAATTACAAAAAGGACGAGTTCATAATTGAAGAAGGGGAACTCGTCGCAAATTTTGGAATAATGCTGTCCGGCGCGGGGCGTACGATGAAATGGGATGCCTCCGGGCGGCAAATTATTATCACATTACTGGAGAAGGGCAGTATGATAGGGGTTATGCTGGCGGCAAAGGAAGGGCATAAAAGCCCTCTGGCGGTGCAGGCCACAGAAGACTCCACCGTTATGGAAATCCCTTTTAACCGCGTTATAGCATGTTGCGAAAAAAATTGCCCGCGACACGAAAAGCTTTTAAGAAACTATATCAATGTGCTTGCGGAAAAGGGACTGGAGCTGCACGAGCGAATCAACTGCCTGCTGGAGCCGACGGTACGGGATAAAATAATGACCTATCTGCGGCGTGTGTCGCGCCGGCAAAACAACGCCACCTTCACCATTCCCCTAAGCAGAAATACCATGGCCGAATATCTTAACATCGAACGAAGCGCGTTATCGCGGGAGCTGTCTCGCATGAAAAAAGACGGCATTATTGACTACCATAGAAACAGCTTTCGAATAGCACAGGGTTAATCTGATGGTGACACCCATGCTGGTGGCACCCATGATGATGACCGTGGTGGTGTTTATGAAGTGTTGTATCAACCAGCAGCATCAGCAGCACACCAAGAATAACACCGACAGTTGCCAGATAAGGGCTCTTTTCATTATTTTTTCGACTCTCGGGGATAAGCTCATGAATTGCAACCCAAACCATTGCGCCCCCGGCGAAAGCCATGGCATAGGGCAATATGGCGTTTATATTAACTGCAAGCAGAAATCCTACTACGCCCGATAAAAATCCGACAAACCCTGAAATTTGCCCGCATATAAAGCTCTTAAATTTCGACATCCCATCCTTTCGGAATGAAACCGATATAGCCGTACCTTCGGGGAGCTTGTGTAGCCCGATGGCTATAATAAGAGGTATAAAAGCCACAAGCTCCTCTATATGGAAACGGTTGCCCAGCGCACCCAATAGTATCCCCAGCGCAAAGCCTTCGGGGAGGTTGTGCGCGGATAAGGCACTTAGCAGTATCAAGCTCTGTCTGTACTTAAAGCTGCCCCCTCCTGTACCTTCTTTTTTTGCCTTGAAGTTACTTATACACTTATCAAGCAATAAAACGCTAATAAAGCCAATTACAAAACCTCCGGGAACAATGACCCACGCCGGCAGGGCTGAATATGCTTCGGCCCTATGGATAGCCGGATGAAGCAACTCCACAAAGCTGACCATAAGTATAACCCCTGCCGCAAAGCCGAATACCAGGCGGAATAACTGTCCTGTTTCCTTTTTAACAAAAACAATCATAGCCGCGCCTACGGACGCCGCCATCCAAGTGCCTGTTGCCAATGCTAAAAAAATCAAAATGATTTCACTCACGGAGGCCCTCCTTATTTTGTAAAACGGTTTTTGCGCGATGACTGAGCCCATTTTCAACGGAAACGTCTATATCACAACCTTATTATTTACGCATAGGTTTTATGACGAAATTCCCAATAAAACATGTGAGTGGTTCAATCGCGTTTGTAAAAATATGCATATGACTAGTCATCATATCACACTATGTTGTACATTGTTCATCGGATATGGTAGAATTTTCATAGATAGGCAGTAGCACGCTCAAAATTATCAAGCTCATCAACATTTTAAGGAGTGATTAGCTATGATGCGAAGAGTTATTGAAGACTTAAATCAAGCGGAATTACAACATCCTTTGGATAAAGTTGCTTTGGAAGCCTTGAATAAAGTTCCGATTTTGCCTAAAGTTATCGAGCTTGTTGGGGTTCCTTACAATACCATTAGACGGAGTATGTTGCTTGGCGGGCATATTAAGGTTAGCCCGAATCAAATGCCAAGCATACATAGGATGTTGTTGGAATCGTGCGAAATTCTTGGGGTTGAGTCGCCAGACCTTTACGTTTGCTCCAAGGGTGAATTGAACGCATATACCGCTTGCCCGGATAAACCAATTATTCAGATTTCTGGCTATCTTCTTGATGCGTTTGATGAAGATGAAATTCGGTTTGTGATTGGACACGAGCTTGCGCATATAAAATTACAGCATATTGTTTACACAACTCTTGGTAGTCTTTTAAGCACAGGAATTTTAGATACGGCATTATCGGTTGTGCCGGGTGGCAGCTTGTTATCCGGCGGTGCAAATTTGGGATTGAATTATGCTCTTTTCAAATGGTATCAGTCGGGTGAGCTGAGCTGTGATAGAGGCGGTTTGTTGGCTTGCCAAAATGCTGATGCGGCACTTCGGGCCTTAACAAAACTCGGGGGCTATACTGCAAAATTCAATGCCGAGTTTGACTTTAATGAGTATGTAGAACAGGCAAACCAATTTGAAGATATTGGCGAAAGCTCTCTTGGTGCGGTTCAAAAGGTTATTTTAAGTTATATGGCGGCAACACATCCGTTTGTTGCAACTCGCGTTTGTGAACTCAAGCGATTTTATGACAACGGTCATTATCAAGCAATTTTAAACCGCACGTCTTTTGTTGATGAGGTCTTTTTGCAGAAGCAATCCGAAAAGCAGGCGCAAAAGGATGACGCTAATACCGAACTTAAAGAAAGTGCCGGAGCATTGTTGGGCGAGGCTAAGAATATCGGTTTAAACCTTCTTGGCAGATTTGGAGGTTCAAAAAAATAACATGCGGCCCCACCCAACAAAACCGCCGCTGGGAAACCCAACCCCAGCGGCTTTTTTTGCAGTCCTGCCCACGCACATTCTTACAAACGCAAACCAAAAAATCATTGACAGGCTAATGAATTGACATTAGGCTTTCTTGAAGTCTTTTATATTACGGAGGAATTTTTATGAAGCTTGAAAAACTGGTAGGAGACCGCTTTAAGGAACGTCCGGCGGATTGTGTAATTGACAGCCACGCGCTAATGATGCGTGGAGGGTATATTAAGCATGTGGGCAACGGAATTTTCTCATCGTATGCGGTGATGAAGCGGATTACAAGGAAAATCGAAGAAATCATCCGGCAGGAAATGGATGCCATTGACGGCCAGGAGGTATTATTCCCGGTGGTGATGCCGGCGAGCCTGTGGGAGGAATCCGGGCGGTTTGAAAGCGTGGGGCGCGAGCTTCTGCGCTTTACGGACAGGAATGATACGCAAATGCTGTTGGGCATGACCCACGAGGAGGCCGCCGTTCAGCTTGTGCGGGAGTACGGGCAGACCTACGCCAAGTATCCCTTTATGATTTATCAGATTCAGACAAAATTCCGCGACGAGGCGCGTCCCCGGGGCGGCCTGATTCGCACACGGGAATTCACCATGAAGGACGCCTATTCCTATCACACGTCTCAAGAGGACTTGGAGG
>WQSB01000080.1 GCA_009788085.1 Defluviitaleaceae bacterium | reverse complement strand
GGGTGTTTGTTGGGTAGAAATAATCCAACTCAGGCGTTTTTTCCGGCCAGCCAAGGGTGGAAAAGGGCCACAGTGCGGAGGAAAACCAAGTATCCAGCACATCTTCGTCCTGGGTCAGATTTGCGGAGCCACAGGTAACACATTCAGCCGGTGCGCTTTTGGCCACGGTAATATGCCCGCTTTCGCAATAATACGCCGGAATCCGGTGTCCCCACCATAGCTGCCGGGAAATACACCAGTCCCGGATATTTTCCAGCCAGTGAAGGTATATTTTGCCAAAGCGTTCCCGGTTAAAGCGCAACTTGCCGCTGGTGTAGGCCGCCAGCGCGGGTTTGGCCAGCTCCTCCATTTTTACCCACCATTGCAGCTTCATTAGGGGCTCAACGGCGGTTCCGCAGCGGTCATGCTCGCCCACAGCGTGGGTCAGCGGCTCTGTTTTAATATACAGCCCGAGTTTGTCCATGTATTCGATAATTGCGGCACGGGCGGCCTCGCGGCTCAGCCCCGCAAATTCACCGCCGTTTTCGTTGATGGTGCCATCGTTGTTCATTATATTAATGCGGGGCAGGTCGTGGCGGTTGCCCACTTCAAAGTCATTCGGGTCGTGGCCGGGGGTGATTTTCACCACGCCTGTGCCGTATTCAGGGTCTACATAGTGGTCGGCGATAATGGGGATTTTGCGGCCGACCATGGGAACCTCCGCGTACTTGCCTATGTAGGCGGCGTAACGGGAGTCACCCGGGCTTACGGCAATGGCCGTGTCCCCCAGCATGGTCTCCGGGCGGGTGGTGGCAAAGGAAATAAAATCGCCGGAATCAGAAATCGGATATTTAAAATGATAAAGGTTCCCTTGCTTGTCCTCGTGCTCCACCTCCGCATCGGAGATGCTGGTTTCGCATTTTATACACCAATTGACTAGTCTCTCGCCACGGTAAATTTTTCCTTCGTTATACAGGCGCACAAAAGCCTCCAGCACCGCGCCGGAAAGACCCTCGTCCATGGTGAACCGCTGCTTTTCCCAATCACAGGACGCGCCCAGCCTTTTTAACTGGCTGATAATTCTGCCGCCGTATTCTTCGTTCCACTGCCACAGCTTTTCCAAAAAGCCCTCGCGCCCAAGGGTTTCCTTTGTTATGCCTTGCTTGGCCAGGGCTTTCATTACTACGACCTCCGTGGAAATGGCCGCATGGTCAGTCCCGGGAAGCCACAGCGTCTCAAAGCCCTGCATCCGCTTAAAGCGTATCAAAATATCCTGAATCGTATTGTTCAGCGCGTGGCCCATATGAAGTTTGTCTGTGATATTAGGCGGCGGTATCATGATTGCATATGGCGTCTTGCCGGATTTTTTGCCGCTTTCCGCACTTGCGCGGAAATACCCCTTTTCCAGCCAACGGGCGTAGATTTCGCTTTCGCGTGACTTGTCATAGGTTTTGGGGATTTCCATATATACCGCTCCTTTAATCTTAGGATTCCGATTCAACAGACGGCGGGTTTTCGATACCCGTCAAAACTTCTTCGGCGGATGGTGTCAACGCCTCCGCGCCCTCGGCGACAATATCAAAAAGCTGCCATATCGGCCGGGGCTCGGGGTTCTCCTCGTCCTTTTTTTCTTGGGCGGCAAAGAGTGCCTCGGCTTCGGTCATGTAGCTCTCCAGGACTTTGTTTACGGAGGGCTCCATGACGTTTAGTTTGGTCAAGGTGCTCCAGATTTCCTCGTGGCGGCGGTCCAGCTCAATCAGGGATTTCTCCGCGCCGTCGCGCTCTGTCGAAAGGTCGTTAAAGCGTCGGCGTTTATCGTCGAGATTTATGGTTTTCGCAAAGCCCTCCACTGTGGATTTTACGCCGCCAAGCTTTTTCTCCCGTACGAAACGCTCTATCGAAGTTTCGGTTTCGTACATAAGAGAACGCACTGTGTCTATACGGTTGGCCAAGTGGCGATAGCTTTCCAGGTCGTTGAGGTTGTTTTCCAAGGTGCGGGAATTGTTGGCCTTATATTTTTTATAGCAGTATCGCAAATAATTTGTGTAATAGGCGTAGACAACGCTTTTTTTATTCAGCAGCTCCACAGCGCGGTGCTGCTTTTTTGTGTTTTGGCGCAGCTCTTTGAGTATGCGGTATCGGAAGAGGTTTACGATTACAACAAAGCCCATTACCAGCAGCACAAAAATCGTGGTGGGAATGAAAATCTGAAGCTCTGTGGCAAAAAACATATATGCCAGCACGGATAATATAACAAAAAACACGCCGATTACCCCGACGGTAAACTTATATATGAAGCGTTGGGATTTTTGAATATCCTCGCGCTCGAAAGCGAGCTCTTCCTTTTCCCCGGTCAGGTAGCCGATGTCCATACGAAGTGCGCGCTGGTGCTTTTCTGCGTCCTTAATGGATGGGATGGCATCCCGGGCGTCCTTTTCGAGGGGTTCCATTGACACCAGAGAGGAGTCGTAGTCCGTCAGCTTTTCCAGCAAAATGCTACGCTCGCCGGCCATGGCCACGAAACGCTCCAGCATTCGTTTGAGGTCGGTGATTTCCTCGTCGGTCAGATTTATAAAGGCGTCCAACTCGGAGAGCTGGTTATTTATAGTATTAAGCCTCGAGCTTGTTTTCAAACGCTGATTGGCTACGCGCAAAGCGTCGTCGCATAATGTGGAGGCCTGCCGCATGGGCAGGTATGTCGGGTCTTCCTTTTCCAATTCCTCATAAAAATGCTTGAACTTTGAATGCGCATCTTGCTCAACGGCGGCAGCGACCCGTTCCTTCCGGCTGAAAAGCTTTTTAAAAAACCGCCCAGCGCGGTTAAAAAAACCTATCTTCTCAACAGGCAAATCTCCAAAAAGCTCATCTATGAGGGCTTCGTCGTATTGCGGGGTGGGTCGTGTTCTTGTGGCTGCCATGCTAAAACTCCCAATCACGATACAAAAGACTTGGTTGTATACCTGTATTATTCTGATATTTGCCGGAAGTATACAGGTCGTACGCGCCTTCGATTGCGTGATAATAAATCTGGCAAATTCCTACCCCGGCGTAGACACGAATCGGCTGGATGCAGTGAATCTCCAGTGTCCAGTAGCCCTTGAAGCCCACATCACCAAACCCCGCGCACACATGTACAAACAACCCAAGCCGCCCCACGCTTGAGCGGCCCTCCAGCATGGGCACGTATTTGTCGGTTTCAGTATATTCCTGTGTGCGCCCTAAGTACAAAATGCCCGGCTCAAGCAGCAGGCCCTCCTCCGGGATGGTTATGGTTTTTGTGGCGTTGGGCTTTCGCATGTCCAGCACGGCATTTTCGTATACAAGAAGCTCGTTATGCAAAGTTAAATTATAGCTGTTGGGGTTTACCGCTTTATCGTCAAAGGGTCTGATGATAATTTCCTTACCTATTTTTTCCTTTATAGCTTTTCCGGATAATATCATAAGAATCATTCCTTTTTTATATGATTCATGTACATCATAAACAGCGGCTAACCTCACGTCAAGAAAAAAGGACGAGGATTCTCACCCTCGCCCCAATATGCGGTCAAAACTAAGTATCTGGTTTCGACAAGTTTCGCACTTCGAATATAAATATACACTTTGGGCTGCCGGGTGTCAACAGGGAGATTTTTGCAGCACGGAAATCAATTTTCATCTGCCTTGGGGGAGTGTCCGAATCGCTGTTGCGATACCTGATAGCAGGTAAATTATTGTTTAACAGCTCCTTAGCTTCACCTGGGCAATTATACCATGCATAAATATAGGCAATAATATCCAGCAAAAGGAGGGTTTTTTTATGCCGGTTCAATACATGAAAAAACGTTTATGGGTGATAATAGCCGTACTGTTTATTATTCTGGCGGCGATGATTTTCGCATTTTTTTACGAGTCGCAGCCGGAGGAGCGGGAATTTCGAGGAACGTTCATAAGGAGCCTTGACATTTATGGACATTTACATCAAGCCTGTGAAGAAAGCAAACCTATCGAACACGCATGAGATTTTGGTGCGGGACGTTGCGGAGGTTGTGGCCGAGCCCAAGGTTGCGGCAAAGGTTAAAATAATGAAGCTGCAACGTATAGGCGATGACGGCGAGCAGAAAAAAAACTACGTAGTAAGCATAACCGATATTATAAAGGTAATAAAAAAAGCCTATCCAAACGCCACGGTAAACAATGTAGGGGAAATGGATACCTTGGTGCAGTACGCGGCGGAAAAAAGCCGTGATAAACCATGGCTTAAATGGCTGAAGATAGCGTTCGTGGCGTTGGTGCTGATGGCCGGCTCGGCCACGGCAATCATGAGCTTCCATACGGACGGGCAAATCCCCAGGATTTTCGAGCAATACTACAGAATGTTCTACGGGCAGGGGACAAGCAATCCGCGAATCATAAATATTCCGTATTCAATTGGGCTGGCGGTGGGCATTTTGGTTTTCTATAACCATTTTCTTGGGCGCAAAATCACCGACGACCCAACGCCCATAGATGTTGAAATAGAGCAATACGACAACGAGATTACGGAGGCCGTAGTTGATATGATAAGCCGAAACGAGCAGGAAAAGGGGCACTAGGAGGGCATGTTAAATGGAAATACTTAGACACGCTGCTTCGATTTTTGTCGGGTTTGCCTCGGGCGTGATTGTGGCAGGCGCAGTGTTTGCTTTTATAACGGCGGTGGGCGTGGTGCCCCGGCTGGCCCAGAAAACCAAGACGAATCAGCATATTAGGATATATGAAATGGCCATCGGGCTGGGGGGGCTTTTGGGCGTGGCTGCAGTGACCATGCAAATTTATCTGCCCATCGGAACCCCCGCAGTAGTTATCCTAAGCCTGTTCGTGGGGATATTTCTGGGCTGCTTGGCCATGTCTCTTGCGGAGACACTGAACGTTATCCCGATATTCACCCGCCGCGCGCGGCTTCAGCGTGGGATATTCTTTTTGATTTTGGCCATCGCTATTGGGAAAATGGCCGGCTCGTTAATGTATTTTCTGGTTCCCGGGTTCTTTGACACGGGGAATATGTAGGAGGTTAGCATGGAGCAAACAGAAGCGAACAAGCAGGTTTACAACGAAATGGTAAAGGTAGCCTCACCGGGAAGCGCGGTTGTGACAAACAGCCTAAAGGCGTTTTTTGTGGGCGGGGTCATATGCGCTATCGGGCAGACTATACACAATTGGTTAATGTCTGCCGGGCTTGCGAGGGAGGATTCGGGAACAATAACCGCCGCCATTTTAGTGGTCTTGGCCATTTTACTGACTGCACTGGGGCTATATGAAAAACTTGGCAAATTCGCCGGGGCCGGCTCCATCGTGCCCATTACGGGCTTTGCCAACGCCATCGCCGCCCCCGCAATCGAACACAAAAAAGAGGGCCTCGTCGTAGGCGTGGGCGCGAAGATGTTTCTGATTGCCGGGCCGGTAATCGTCTACGGGACGTTGACCTCCGTGGCTGTGGGACTGGTTTATTATTTTGTGAGGTAGAGTAAACCCGCAAAAGAGGCCGCCTCGCCAGCGGCATTGGACACTGTGGGTGCGCGCGCCAATTCGAAGCCCCCGTGATTGCTACGTTTGCTCACGGCCGTGTCGGCTGGGGCGACAAAGAAAGGCGGGGTTTGCTTTCAGATTCACTTGCCGCTACTTGGTTCGCAATTTCCAGTCCCGAACGGTAGTTGTCAAATCCGTCACGCGGATTTTTGTGGGCGGCAATACGTTCATGCCTTGCATCTAAATTTTTGTTTGCGTTATCTCGCTTCATGCAGTCAACTCCTGTCTGTTTATAGCAGTTTTTGAAACAGTGCGGAAAATTGGTGTACATGCATTGCGGTGAACGAAGCCAATTTTCCGTACCGAAAGCAAAACTGCTATAAGGCTTAGTATACTTTTATAAAAGCCTTTCTATACATATAGAGTTTTCAACGGAAGCGTCTATAAACCTGAAATTAGGGACATTTGTTGAAATAGGGACAAAACATTGCTAAGTCATGATACAATAAACTAGGGCAACTGAAATCGCCATATACCCAGGAGGGCTTCCCATGGAATTTAACAGTGTTTTACGAAAACGCCGCTCGGTGCGGAAGTTTTTACCCGGGCAGATGACGGAGCCGGAGCTGGATGAAATTCTGCTGGCCGGCATTAGCGCGCCGATAGGAAGCAATTTGTACAAGGATATTCACATTACCGTTGTGCAGGACAAGGACATTATGTTAAAGATGAGTCTTGCCAACGACGCACGTATGAAAGACAGCAAAATTGCCGAAGAAATCATGGGCTATTATGCTTCGGGTGAAAAAGAAAAGCCCGCGCCACTGCCGTTTTTTGGTGCGCCCACGGTTATTGTTGTTTCGCATCGCGCCCAGACGCTTCAGCCGGGCATTGAATACGCAAACGTGACCTCAGTAGTTCAGACCATGCATCTGGCGGCAACAAGTCTTGGGATTGGAAGCGTGTATATATGGGGTATATTCGAGGCAATGCGCCTTAACCCGAAGCTGGACTATACCGGACTCCTCAAGCTGCCGGGCAATTTTTCTCCGTTGATGGGGCTGGTTGTAGGGTATCCGGCCAAACCTCTTAATGAACAGGAAATTAAACCGGACAGAATCCCGGTAAATTATATCTAGGTGGACTGCTCCTATTCTGAAAAAAATGTTTACTTATGAGCAAACTTTGACTATAATCGTCATATTATCAAGCCACTGTATAGACGATTCCGATAGGAGGCGTTTTATTGCGTGTAATCGCAGGGAGTGCCAGGCGGGTCGCGCTGGTTGCGCCGGAGGGCCTTGACACTCGCCCCACAAGCGACAGGGCGAAGGAAAGCCTGTTTAGCATTTTGGGTGAGGAGATCATCGGTGCGCGTGTATTAGACATTTTTTGCGGAAGCGGCGCGATAGGAATAGAAGCCCTAAGCCGGGGTGCGGCGAAAGTGGTGTTTGTGGATAACGCGATGCCCGCAATCGCGGCCACATCAGCGAATTTAGCCAAAACGCGGCTGACTCCCAAGGGTGAAGTTTTTTGCATGAAGGCCGCTCAGGCTATTAACAAGCTGGAAGCCGAAAGTCAACGCTTTGAAATAATCTTTATAGACCCACCCTATGGCACGGAGCTGCTGACCGGCACGCTGGAAAACTTGGCCCACACAAATCTTCTGTCTGACGACGGCTTGATAATAGCCGAAACGGACGCTAGGGAACGCCCGGTTATTCCGCAGATGTATACGCTGGTATCCACACGAATTTACGGCCGCACAAAATTTCTCTTCCTATATATAGGGGAATAAACATGACTTTAATATACCCCGGAAGCTTTGACCCGGTAACAATGGGCCACATAGACATTGCCCTGCGCGGTGCGGAGTTGGCAGGCCGCTTGGTAGTGGCGGTGCTGGATAATCCCAATAAAAAAACCCTCTTCACCGTAGGCGAAAGGGTCGCGCTGCTTAAGGAAGCGTTCGCGGGGAATGGGAAAATAGAAATAGATTCGTTTGGCGGTCTCTTGGCTGAATACGCGGCAAAGTGCGTAGGAAAAACGGCGATTTTGAGAGGGCTGCGAAGTCCGGCTGATTTTGAAAGTGAAGCCCGTTATGCTGCGTGCAACAAGCTTTTGGGTATAGAAACTCTCTTTCTTGCGGCAAGCCCGTCCCTTGCGTTTGTTTCAAGTAGCATCGTAAGGGAAATCGCGGCCATGGGCGGGGATAAAAATATGGACAAAATGGAAAACTTGATGGTGACACCCGCAGTGCGGGCAGCCCTTGCAATAAAACAAAAAGGTGAAGGGGTAAAGTAGCATGGACGCTTTATTAGATTATTTAGACGATATCGAAGAGGTGCTGGATTCCAGCAAGAGTCTGCCCTTCACGAACAAAATATCCGTGGAGAAGGACAGGATTCTGGAAATCTTAAGCGAGATTCGCCTTAATCTGCCCGACGACATACGTTCGGCGCAGCGGATTTTGGGCGACCATGACCGTATTGTGGCCGAGGCGACCCGCAAGGCCCAAGACATCGAAGAGGCCGCGGAAAACGAGGCCAAAATCAAAACCAATAACCATGAAATCTTCCGCCGCGCTTCGGACCAGGCCTCCGAGGTCATAGAAAACGCCAAGCAGGACGCCCGCGACCTTAGGCTAAACGCCCGCGACTACGCAGACGAAATCCTCCAAGGCGCGGAAACCCAAATCAAGGAGTACATGACCAATCTTGAGCAGCAACACAAGCGCGTAATGGAATACTACGCGCAAATGATAGACGTTATATATGAAAATAGGCAACAATTAAGAGGGCGATAAGCCCTCTTTTTTTAGTTGCGCAAGAAGTATTGATTTAAAAAGCTCCGATGCTGGTCAAAACATTTCTAAGCCTGCGGCATAAGGTTTCAACAAGGGTGTGGGCGATATCGGGGTGTTTCTCCAAGAATTCGTGGATGTCTTCAAGGTTGATTTCCAGTATAGAGACTTTGTCTTCGGCTACGATTGTGGCTGTGCGGGGTTCTTTCAGGAATGGCCCCATTTCGCCAAAAAGGTCGCCGGACTGAAGGCTGGAAAGGTGAAGCTCATTAGTTTTTCCGTGGGCACGGTAAACATTTACGTTTCCGCTTAGGATAAAGTACATACAGTCCACATTTTGGTCGCCTTCTGTGACGATTACATCGCCGCGTTCGAAAGACCGTCGGGTGCCGGACAAGTTTTTAAGCTTGTCTAGGAAGGAAACGGACATTGTTGCGTCCTTCCACACCTTGCGAATTGACGGCATCGCGGAAAGCTGAACCTTGAAGAAGGACAATCTTTCCTGAAGCTTTTCAATTTGCTTGTCAAGCTCGGTTGCCGACAAGGACGCCTGCTTGCTTGCCTCCGAGTCGTCGTGAATAATTTCGTTTACCTGGCTGAGGCTGTCGTTGATTTCACTTAATGCTTTGGCTTGTTGCTGTGACGAATCGAAAATTTTTTCAATAACGCTTGAAACTTGCTCAACGTCTTGCATTGTTTTGTCTAGGCTCAAAGCCGTGTCCTTGGCGCGATCCACTCCTTCTTGTATTTCGCCTATGGAGTCCTGAATAAGCTCGGAGGTTTGTTTTGCCGCCTCGCTGCTTTGCGCCGCCAGGCTGCGCACTTCCTCGGCAACAACAAGAAATCCTCTGCCATGCTCACCGGCGCGCGAGGCTTCAACAGCGGCGTTTAGTGCAAGCAAATTTGTTTGAGACGCAATATGGTCGATTGTGTTGATGATTTTGGAGATTTTTTTGGAGGAAGTATCAATTTTATCCATGGACTCCGTCAGCTTGGCCATATCCCCGTTTACAGCCAGGACGTTATCTTTTGATGCTTTTGCGTACTCAGAGGCTTTCTTTGCGTTTTTGGCGTTTTCCTTGGATTTATCGGCTACATTGTTTAGCTCCGTCCCAAGCTCGCCAATAAGCTCCATTTGTTTTTCCGCGCCTAAGGACACTGAGTCATGGTTAATTGTCATCATTGCCACGCCGCCTGAAACATCTTTTGAAGACTGTGTAATATCCTGCATTGTTTTGCGCAGCAAAGTAACAATCATGTTTGTCGCGCGCTTTATTACATCGAAGATGCCCGGGTACGGACGCTCGATTCGATTGAGCAGCGACCCATCGGAAATGTCGTCAAGGGTATCTCTAATTTCGTCAAGGTATTCGCCGGCAGTGCTGACACTGCTGAGAAACGCAGCTTCTATGTTGTCGAAAACTTGGGCAAGCTCCTTGGTTTCTTCGTCGGAGTCGCTTTTTGTGGGTGCGATTTTAAAATTTCCGCTTTCCAATTCGCCAAACATCGCACCTAAACGCTCTGCCCGCGCGGTTGCGTATTGTATCAGTTTTGAAGTGTCCATATATTACATGCTCCCTTCGTCGTCATCTTCCTTGAAGATGAAATCAAGCGCGTGTTTTGTGTTCTCCGAAATTGTGGAGATATTTACAAAGGTTTCGTTTACATTTTCGTTGATTTCCGAAACCAGTTGGCTAATATTTGACGTAATGGAGGATACTCCCGACGACGCGCTTCTTGTCTCGTTTGCGGATTCTTCGGAGGTTCTGGCAAGCTTTCTTACCTCTGCCGCAACAATGCTGAACGCCCTGCCGTATTTGCCCGCCCTCGCAGCTTCGATGGAGGCGTTAATTGAAATGAGATTTATGCTTTTTGCGATATTGTCAACATTGTCAACCATTTGATTGTATGTTGCTATGACGGACATAACGTCCTCAAATTTTTCAACAATTTCCGCCGTTGTGCCCTTGATGCTCGTCATGTCGGCAAGAAGGGTATCGTAGTAGCGGATATTGTTTTCGTTGTCAACCTTAACGTCCTCGTATGCCTTTTTAAGACAGCTTTCTGGAATATCCAAGCCTTTGGCGACACCCTCCGCCATTTCATAGCAGGTATCGCAGCCGCACGCACCGCAGTCAATTGTTTTTGCGGCTTCATCGTGTTTGTTCAAAAGCTTGAAAACATTTTCAACGTCTGCGCGTGTGGCGGAAAACTGTGGCACGGTTTTTTTATTGTATTTCCGGATAAAATCGCTGTGTCTTAATGTTTTGTCAAATTTTTCAAACAGCTCGTCAAGGTATTTCCACTTGTCGCGTCCAAGCACGGCCTGGCGGGTTTTGTTCATTTTGTATGAAATCTCAAAAATATCCATGTGGTGATGACCGTGTCCGCCGCACGCCGTGCCCACATTACAGCCTTCTTCGCAATTAAGCACGTCAAAAAGCCCCGGTTTAAATCTGTCATGGGTTTTTGCGTACTCGTCTATGTCCTTAAAAACGCGGCTTATTCCCTCGGATTTATCAATCCTCAGGGTTTTGCCGACGTAGTGCTCAACGTTTTCTTTTAATCCGCCGGGCATGGGGTATAAAGTGCCAAGTCCCGAATCATAGCTGTCAAAGCCGCTTTTTTCATCCGGGAAATGCACATGACGCGCTTTAATATAATCCGAAAGATTTTTGAAGGTTACATTGTATTCAACGTAGCCCGTCTCTTCGAACTCATGAGCTTTTGCCACGCATGGTGAAAGAGCGGCGATTTTATTGTTAATCCCCTCATATTTTTGCATAAATATTGCGGTGCAAAGCATTGGCGAATGAATGGGCGAAAGATATGGGATTAACTCATGCTTATGCATTAAAATATAACTTACGATTGCGGGGCAGGGCTGTGACATTATTGGCCCGGGATTCTTTTGAATATGCCGGATATGTGCCCATGTGCAAATGTCCGCGCCAAGGGATACATCGTAAATTGTTTTAACGCCCATGCGTCTAAGCCAAGTCATCATTCTTTCCCAATCCGGAAAATTTGTGCGGACCGCGGGCGCGACAAACATGCTGATTTGCACGCCGCGGCTAAGGTCGTCAAAAAAACGCTCCGTGTCGTCCTCGTAATGCCTTGAGCCGTGGTGACACGCAGTCAGGCACGCGCCGCAGGCTATGCACTGGCTGTTGTCCGCTTCAACTAAAATCTTTCCGTCCCGAATGGATGTGACATTTGCTTCCGCAATGGGGCAAACACGAACACAGCGGTTGCACCCAACGCAATTTTCAAGCTGATTTGTGATTAAGCTTCGCAAGGGAAGCCCCCCTCTTAGCGTTTTGTGTTTTCGTAAATAACACGTATGTGGTTATAAGCCTCATTTACACTCGCACTGATTTCCTTAACAAGCCTGTTTATTGCCGTCATTGTGTCGTTTACGCTTGCGGCCTCTTCCTTTGTTTTTTTTGCAGAATCTGAGGAGTTTGCCGCAAGCTTTCGGATTTCGTCGGCAACAACACCAAACGCGCCCTTGTGGGAGTCTGTTCCCGCAGCTTCAATTGCCGCGCTTAAGGAAATCATATTCACGCTTAGTGCGATTGTTTCAATTTTTTCAATTAATTTATTGTAAATATCAAAAACCTCGTTTATTTCGCCGACATTGTTTGCAATGTCTTCCGTAATCTGCTTTATGCCCGTTGATGCGTTCATGATGGATTCGATATAACTCAAGTTTGACGCTTGGCTTATTTTTATGTCGTCAAGGATTTTTTGCAGACAGTTAATGGGTGTGTCAATGTGTTTTGCGATTTTTTCCGCCATTTTCAAGCATGTATCACAGCCACACGCACCGCAGTCAAAATGCCTCAGTGCATCATCCGGCTTGTTAAGCTCGATAAACGCCTGCTCGATTTGCTCCGGGGTGACTTTAATCTTCTTGGCGGGTTTTCCCGAAAACCTTCTGTAAAAATCCTGCGGCTTAAATTCTCTGTCAAAAGCCAGGAATGCTTCGTCAAGCTTTTGTCCGCTTTCTTCCCTTAGCGCGTGAAGCCTTGCTTCATGAATTGCCGAGTTAATCGCAAAGCTGTTTTTATTGTCCGGGCGGCATCCTATGCTTCTGTTGCAGCCCTCCGCGCAGTTCATTACATTAAAAAATGCTGGAAGCTGTTCCTCGGGCTTTTTGGAGTATTGCTCCAAATCGTGATACGCCTTTAGCTGGCCTTCCGATGTTAAAATCGCGTATTCCTTTCCCAAATAAAATTCCAAGCACTCCTTAATCCCGCCTGTTGCGGGGAAAACGGAGCTGTAATCAGTGCCGCCTTTGTCAAAGCTGCCGGGCTTCATAGAGAAGACCACCTGGTTTTCCTCAATATAGTCCGAGAGCCCCTTGAAGGTAAGATTGTAATTCACAAGCTTTGTGTCCATATGCTCGTGGGCTTTTGCGATGCACGGGGAAAGAGTCGCGATTTTTGTTCTTATATCGTCTTGCTTGCGCATGTAAATTGCTGTGCATCCCAGCGGGGAATGAATCGGCGAAAGATATTTTTTGATTTTGCTTAGGTGCATTGTTACATAATTTACAACAGAGGGGCAGGGGTTCAAAATCATCGGGCTTGGCCCGTTCCTTTGCAAATGACGGATATGCGCCCAAAGAAAAATATCCCCGCCCAATTGTGCATCATAAATATAGCTTACGCCTTGAATCCTAAACCACGTAAGCATTTTTTCCCAATTTTCAAAGCTGTGTTTTAACGCCGGCGAGGTGATTAGGCTAATTGCAACGCCGTCTTGTAAATCCTTAAAAAATCGTTTCGTATCATCTTCAAAAGAGCGAGACCCATGGTGGCACACGGGAATACACGCCCCGCACGCAATACACTTTTTATCATCGGCCCTTACAAGCACCTGACCTTCTTTTAAGTAAGCCACATTTGCCTCACTAACGGGGCAAACCCGTACACATCTGTTGCAGCCCACGCAATTCTCAATGATATTTTTTATTAGTTTAGTCAAAGCACCCACCCCACTATCCTTCTATTTAATACTAGCATAGATGTGTTTTTATGTAGAGGCATCAAGGACGGGTGTTTTTATGGCCCTTTAGATTGTTATTCTAAAAAAAATGTTTTTTTTCAGCAAGATTCCCCGCCATACCTGCGATTCCAGGCATTGAAAAACTCATGGCTTTGGGCAGAAATACCAGATAGAAATTATTTCCGCAAAAATAAAAGGATTGAGCCCTCTTGCCTGCTCAATCCAATCATGATGTGCTGCTTTTATCAGTTGCGTTGACTTCTGCTATGTCATTCACAGATACATATGGATTGCGGTATTGGCGGCGACTTTTGGAAAATCAAGCGTGGTAAAGCCTTTCATTGTGATTACCGGTTGCTCATTTTCGATTTTTACTCTTGCCATTTTTTACCTCTTTTTTCAGAAATTATTAGTGGGGCNACG
>WQSB01000079.1 GCA_009788085.1 Defluviitaleaceae bacterium | reverse complement strand
TGGGTTTCCGCAGTCTGGCTGGTTTCCGTAGTCTGGCCTCCATCACCGCCACCTGCACCGCCTCCTCCGCCAGCAGCACCGCCTCCTCCGCCAGCAGCACCGCCTCCTCCACCAGCAGCACCGCCTCCTCCGCCAAACAAGGTCTGAACATTGTTGCTAAGGTCGCCGGCGAATTGCATACCGCCTTGGACTGCCTGGCCTACGCCTTGAGCTGCCTGGCCTATGCCCTGAAGCCCCTTGATAGGCGCGGTTACGGCACTCTTAATACCTCCCAAAACCTTTCCGCCTGCCGCAATTCCTTCTTGTATTGTTCCAACGGGGTTTAATGCTTTGCCCATCAGGTATCCGCCAATCAAGCCGCCAGTAGCTCCCTCTGTTTGAGCGGTCGAGGGGGAAACGATTTGGGCTATCAGCGTGTGCGACTTGTACGCAGAAAAGAGGCCGCCAACAATAAGCAATGCCTTTAAGAGGGTGTTGACAAAGTAATTCTCATGCATAACAAACTCTGGGTTTAGAATCAACGGCATCATCAGTATCACGATTTGAATAGTAATAACCGTGCTGAAGCCGGAGATGGTTTTGCCGATAAAAGCCTCCCTCCATGCTTTAAATTTCTCCCCGTCGTCAAGGGGCATGGGCGCGACAAAGAAAGGCGCGACAATATAAAGAAGAAGCAGCTCATAAATCCGCTGTATAAATACCAGCAGACTCATGCACAGCATAATAACCATTAAAATAGTAGATACAAACATGACGTAAAAATTGGGGGTCGCCAGCATTCTGCCGACATAAAAATCAGCCTGAATCCGTCTTAAATCTTGCATCCGCAAGGTTACCGGCCGTTCGCCGGAGGTATACATCTCCGCCAGCTGATTATGCCTCATTCGCGCCATTTCATGGGGGTAATAGGGCATTCGGTTAGGCAAGAAGAAAACCGCCGTCGGCAAGTAATATGTGTAAATGGCATACCATGTTATTTGGGAAGGGGGCATCGTTATACTGCCGTCAGCCCTTACCCCTGCTCTTTCCCGACGGGCATTCCCGGCTTGGCCCTGAGGTGCCTGTAAAGCATCGTCCACCCACGCCCCTCTGGGGTTGACCACCTCACGGGTCGTGGCGGCAAAAAACAGCTGACCTACTAAACTGACTTGCCGGTCTTCCACACCAAGGAGCAATGAGTTGATTTGCCTTAGTACAAGTGCCGAGAGATTTATGCAAACAATACACATAATAGGTACAAGCAGAAATGAAAGCATAGCCTTTGTCATCGAGCCCATTATCGCGCCCAGCGGCCTTTTTTGTTCCATGTCGCCCATTGACCGTATAACCGCAAAAATAGAAAAGCCAAAGCAGAGGGCCACCGAAATCATCGTTATCCCCCAAAAAGCCCGGGAGATTACCGGCTGGTTAAAAAAGAAATCAAATATAGTTTGCCCGTTCCCGGCGTCTGCACCGCCGAGCGTAGCCACTCCCGCAAAAATATCAATTGCCTGAAAAAGCAAATCAGCTATTGTAAGGGGAAACAATAAAATAAACATGATAAGATGCTGTCCCGCATCCTGCACAAACGGCCAAAGCGCGTTTAATATCAAAGGCGCAGCAAAAAAAACCACTATATCCGCAATCATCCGCATTATTCTTAATGTAACCATAATTATTTTGCTCCCTTATACAAGCCTGTTTATGTATACAGCCGGTTTGCGGATACCAAGAACCCGTTGGCGAGGTATGCTTTCCACCCACGCCAACGGATTCACACTTTGTTCAGTTGCCGAGTTAAGCCAAAAATTGAGAAATCATTTGCATTGTCGTTTCGGCGGCAGGGGCGGTGGTTTCGGTTGCCCAATCGGTCAAAATCGGCAAACCGATACGCAGTGCAACAACCAGTACAAAAATAAGCACGAAACCTATAATCGCGTTTTTTAACGACGATTTCGCTTTTTCGCGATCTTGTTGTTCGTCGGCCTTCGCCAGCTTCAACCCCAAAAAGATGCAGAAAATGGCACCGATTGCTCCTACTACCGGAATTGCAACGTTGAAGATTGTAATCAATAAATCAATGATGGGAGCGGTTACTTCGTCCAAAGCAGGGCCCGTGGTTAATAAAAAGTTCATAGAATCAAACATTTGCGTCTCCTCCTTTCTTTTATTGTCCTTGCTTATGGTTTATAGCCGTTTGGCTAGAAACTACGTTATCTTACTTTTGCAGTCATTCGGTTGCGTATTAGATATGCCGTAAGCACAATAAGCAATAATGAAATGCTAGTGATTATCCAAATCGTAGGAACATCCATTACATACAAGATGCGGAATGAATAAAACACGGTGTTCCCCGCTTCGTCCGTGACCGTTATGCTGTAGCGGCCCGGCTCGGTTAAGGTGTTGCGGGAAGGGTTAATTGTTGCCCTGTTGAAAATAACCTGTATGGTATAAACCCCATCCCCGTAAATAGCGAACCTTACGTCCCCCGCAAAAGCGTCGTTCCCATCCGGTGATATTTCAACCTCTACCGCATTTTCGCCGTTGTTAGTCATATGCAAGAAAATCAGTCGAGGAGGCGTAGTGTCTAAAGTCACCGAAACTACATACAGGGTTTCAAAATCCGCGCTTGCCACCGTAAATTGATAATCTCCGTCATAAGTCAGATGAAAGGTGCGAGGATTTGGCAGCGGCATCTCGACACCGTTTAGAAGCACCTCCACGAGCAAATATCCTTCTGGCGTGGTATACGCAACTAAGTCGTTGACAGGCCGGCGAATTAGCATAAAAGTAAATATTTCTACCGGCTCTTCGAAAAAATACATACTTTCTGCCGAAACAAGCGCGAACCGCCCATGCTCCATCAGGGGCGAGCCGGACAAATGAGGAAAGGCTACGCCGTTTCTGGTTAGCATCAAAGAATCCGGAAAAAACAGGAACACGGGTTCGCTGGTAATCATGCCGTTGGGGATGCTGGAGTGTATGCTTTGGCCGCTGCCTATGGTGAATTCATACATCCTGACATCAAGCATGTCGGGGGTAATCATTCCTCCCGGTGGGGGAACGCCGGGGAAATCAGGAATATCGGGCACCTCCGGCAGGGGGATATCGGGAACGTCGGGAGCATCGGGGGGTTCCGGCAGGTATATATCGGGGGTCAAATCGGGATAGGGTTCAGGCTCCGGCTCCGGCGGGTAGTCGTCCGGTTCCGCAAAAAACCAATCGGGCACTTCCGTGATGGTGAAGAACCATGCGGGGATTCTATCTATCTGGCGGAACCATACTGGCTCATCAGGCAAATCGAAAAACCAGTCGGGAAACTCGTCAACGGTAAACATCCATTCCGGAAGCGGCTGCCTAGTAACCCAATCAGGAAACGGGCGCATTTCCGGAGGGGATGGCGGCGCGGGTGGTTCTGGTGGCGCAGGTGGCTCAGGCGGCAGAGGCTCGGTCGCTTGTGTCTGCCCGGGATATTCCGCCGCAGGGTAGTCGTCCGGCTCCGCCGTAACAGGCACAGCAAATAAAAGCAAGGCGATGAACAACGCCGCTAATACACTAACCCGCAGTCTACTCTGATTTCGCTGTTTCTTCATCTTTGACACCCTCTTCTTCGGCACTTTCTTCGCCGCTTCCTAAGATGACGCTGTTTCTATATTCCAAATCATAGTAAACCTCTTCGCTGTAAAATACGTTGCTGCGTATTTCCGTAAGGTCCATGGTTCCGAATTTGTACAGCGGGCATTGGAAGCTGGGTGTATATTTGGTTTTTAGGGGATAATTGCCGAAGGTCACAATTATGGAGTTGCCCATGTCCATGCTGTTATTGAGCTTCTGCAAATCGGAGGGATAAATCAGGGGACGGTTCTGTATCTGTGTCGAAACACTAAGGTCGCCCTCTTTGGAGCCCGTAGAGCGGGACACACTGCTGGTCGAGACCGTCATGTTGCCGCACAGCTCGGAAAACTCCTTACAGGTGTCGATATCGTTGGAGCCGATGAACATTTTTATACCGCAGTTGCTCTTAATGATGTCGGAAACCTTGTCGCCGTAGACATTTCCAAGCTGGGCGTAGGATTGCACCACCATGTTGAACCAAATTTTGCGGCTACGACCTACGGTAATCATCTTGTCGAACTTGTCGATTTTGGGCATATTGCCGAACTCGTCTAGAATAAAGTAGACGTTGCGAGGCAAGGACAGGTCTTCCCTGGCCGACGCTATTTTAATTAACGCTTTGTATATGCACAGCACAAAAACAGCCGCCAGCCCATGACGGGTGTCTTTTTCGTCGGGGATTTTTAGGAACAGGGCTGTGGGCTCGTTGGCAAAGTCGTCGGGGTTGATATCCGTAGCGGAGGTTAGGGCGCATATACCCTCGTCGTTGAATATGTTCATTTTATCAAAGGCTATGGACATATAGCTGGAGAGGGTGTTGTCCGCCGCAGCCAGCACCTGCCGCGATAACGTGACCGCTTTAGAAAGCGCACCCCGCCCTTGGAAATAATTTTTAAGGGCGGCGTATTCGTTTTCCGAATTGGCGATAGCTTTGTTTAAATTGAAGAAGTTGAATTTATCCACGGTCATTTCCAGCTCGGGGTTTTCGCTGTCTTCCAGCATGGCCAGCAAAGTTGACATAATAATGGAGCGGGCACCTTTTTCCCAGACAGGGTCGTCCTCGGACTCAATGGGGCAAAGAACGCCTACCAGGTCGTTTAAATCCTCATACATTTCGTCATAAACACGCTGGCGGGAGACTTTTATGATGTCTTTTAGCTCCTTGCCGTTGGAGTAGGCTTTGCCTTGATACTCATACCAAGATTCTTGATAGCTTTCCGGCGTGTTGTGGAATTCCAAGCCAGAGTCGGAAACCGAATCGGTGCGCTTGTAAATCCCCTCGCCTTTTTTTAGATAATCCTGATACATAAGGTAGAGGCTTTCCAAAGGATTCCACCGGTAAGAGGAATAGGGGTCCCGAAGGTCAAGAACCATGACCTTGTAGCCATTTTCCTTTAATTTCTGGGAGTGCATCATAAACAATTCTCCCTTGGGGTCGGTGAGAATCATGGATGAACCAGCTTTTGTCTCCCCAAGTATCTGCACCATTGGATTAATAAAGGTAGTGGTTTTGCCGCTACCTGTGGCACCGATAATCAGCGCGTGCATGGGGCTCGACAGGTTTACCTTCATATCTTTGCCCTTTAGCACAGCGCGCAGGGGAACGCCGTCTTTTGTGCTGTTACTGAGTTCGTTGTAGTTATAAAGCTTGAATTGCTTGTCACGCTCGCTGTCGGTCATAAAGCGCGAGTTTTCCAATGCGCCGTCGATTCCTTTGGCTTTGCTTGACATCATACGCTTCGCGCTTTTTGCGTCATTTTTGCCGTAAACCAGCCACAATATCACGCAAAGAGCAATCAAAGCCGCACCATACATATAGGTTTCAAGTTCTAAAAACATCGCCGGATTCCACAGAACGCTATAGTCCTGCTCCGTCACCAGTACCATAAGGTTGCTGAGCAGCGTGCGGACAATGTACCCTCCCACGGCTATAGCCAGCAACCCTAAAAGAGCCCAAATACCGGCTTTTTTTGCTAGTGCTTTAACATTATCCAAATCCATAATCGAACCGCTCCTTTGAATTATTTTGATTTACCGCGGTCTATCGAAGACAGCGTATTATTGCCTAATGGACTTTTTGCCGGAGCCTTTTGTTGTGCCGTATTGTTTACACTGTTATCTAAACTTTCAAAGGAAATTTTTTCGCGGGAGAGGTTATTGGCGGCTATTTGAGCCATCTTTTCCCACAGCAATGATTTGATATTGGTTTCCTTAGAGAAATCGAAGCGGGGGTCGTCAAGCATGGCAAAAACCTCCTAAATATTCATGCTTTTACGCAGATTTTCCAGTCCGCGGTTGTGCATGGTGGATACGGTGCTTTCGTTCATCTTTTTATCCTTGGCGATTTGACGTATGGTTTTTCCTTGGAAATACTTTTGCGCTATGATGTCGCGGGTTTTGTCACCAAGGCGGGAGAGGGCGATATACAGCTCCCTCAGGTTTTCATCGTTTATAATCAAGGCTTCTCCTTCAAAATCCACACTTACGGCCGTCGTGTCCGAAAGGTCGTCTACATTAACGGAGACTCGCCTTGCGCGGAAGTAGTCGGTAAGCGCGTTTTCGGCAATCTTAAATATCCAGCTCGAAAAACTGGCCTTGGCCGGGTCGTAGGTGCCGAAATGCTCCGCTACTTTCAAAAAAACCGTACTGGTTATATCCTCGGCGTCATGCTTATTCATCACCCGATAGAATATATAGTTATATATTTTGGGAAAATATGTTTGATACGTTTCTTCGAGGCTCATGCCACACTCCTATTAAAAGTTTTTGTGACTCGTCGGCATATGCCTCATGCTTATTTTCTTGCTGAATATGTATACGTGGCATATACTGTAGTAGCTCAAAAAAATTATCTCAAAAACCCCAAGTAGCGGAAAGTACCCGTGGGGGTATGGTTCTTAAATTTTGCCCCGAAGCCATATCTTCGTGAAGGCAAAAAAAAATCAATATAAAGGAGTGCTCAAAATGGCAGAACTCAGCATTAAAAAGGACGGAGGACTGTACGATGTTCAAAGATTTGAAATTGCAGGCCGTGTAAGCGCGACAACCGTAGGGGACTTTGAAAAAGCGATGAACCAAGCTTTACAGAAGGGAAACCACATCACCGTAAATATGTCAAAAGTCACACTCTTAACCTCCGTCGGCATTCGGGTAATCCTTAAAACATACAAGCAATGCGTTGCGACACACGGCAAGTTTTTGCTTGAAGACCCGTCCCAGCCTGTGCAAAACGTTCTTGGGCTTTCCGCTCTGGAACAAATGTTGAAATAATGGGCTCACTTAATGTACAAGCAACCGAGGAAAATATCGGGCCTGTTTTGGATTTCGTAACCGCTGAGCTTAAGCGGAATAATCTCCCCGCGAATTTACAGTCGGATATTCTTGTTGCCGCAGAAGAAATTTTCGTAAATATTGTGCATTACGCATATAAGCCCGGGCAGTCTGGCGAAGTTGCCATTAACGCGAGCATCACGGATAAAGCGATATTTAGATTTGAAGATACGGGCATTCCCTTTAACCCTCTTGAAATTGAAGCCCCTGACTTAAATGTGGCTTTGGAAGAACGAAAAATCGGCGGACTTGGCGTGCATCTTGTCAAAAATCTCATGGATAAAGTGGAGTACGAGCGCGCCGGGGGGAAAAATATTCTCACTTTTACCAAGGAATTATTGGCCGGCATAGGTCATTGCTTTCTCGGCGATAATTCTACATGACTTGAAATTTACGTTATAGCACCTGTGCGCAGAGCCACTAAGCAGTGAAAGGACATTTTAATATGCTTACATTCGAAGACGCCGAAGAAGCCTTGGCGGAACTGGCCGAAAACCTTCCGCTGGATATTTTTAATGATTTAAACGGCGGGGTTGCCCTAACGGAGCTTACGGTTTACGACGATGACGGGCTGGTGATTTTGGGCCAGTATCATTATGAGCCCAGGGGGTTGGGCAGATACGTGACCGTGCATTACGGCTCTATGATGGAAGTTTATGGGCATTTATCGCCCCAAAGCTTTCGCGCAAAGCTTAAATATGTGCTTCATCACGAGCTTATTCACCATCTGGAAAGCCTCGCGGGCGACCGCTCCTTGGAAATTCAAGACGCCATTGATAAAGCAAAAATGCTGCGCCCCTAATAAATATAAACTTCGCTCTTAGTTCATACTAAAGGCGAAGTTTTTTATTTTGGAAGGATTGAGTTACCCTGTGACTAAAACAAAAACGCCAAACAGATTAATAAACGAAACAAGCCCCTATCTTTTGCAGCACGCATACAACCCCGTGGACTGGTATCCGTGGTGCGGGGAAGCGTTTGAAAAGGCCCAAGCCGAGGATAAGCCGGTGTTTCTTTCTATCGGGTATTCCACATGCCACTGGTGCCATGTGATGGAGGAAGAAAGTTTTGAAGCGGAATCCATTGCGGAGCTGCTTAATGAGAATTTTATTCCCATAAAGGTTGACAAGGAGGAACGCCCGGATATCGACGGGGTATATATGCAGGTTTGTATGTCGATGACGGGCAGTGGGGGATGGCCTCTTACTATTATAATGACACCGGACAAGAAGCCATTTTTTGCGGGGACGTATTTGCCCAAACGAACCAAGGGCCGCTTTTTTGGACTGACGGAGCTTTTGACAACGGTGTGGCAGAGATGGCGGGAAGACCCGTCAGAATTGCACAGCCGCGCCGATGAAATTACGGAGGCGGTTCGTGACCGCGACCGCAAGACGGGCTTAACGCCGGAGACACGCAATAGCAAGCCTGGCGAACATCTCGAAGACGGAGCGCGTCTCGAGGCCGGGTGTGCCAATGCGTATCGAATCTACGCCAAGACCTTCGACGCGGCGAACGGAGGCTTTGGGCCCGCGCCCAAATTCCCCAGCCCGCATAATCTGCTGTTTTTGCTGGAATATCATCGTATATACGGGGACGCCCACGCTCTTCACATGGTGGAAAAAACCCTGGAGCAGATGTACCGGGGCGGTATTTTTGACCATATCGGATATGGATTTTCGCGATATTCCACCGACGACCGCTGGCTCGCGCCGCATTTTGAAAAGATGCTGTACGACAACGCGATGCTGCTGATGGCCTACACCCGGGCATATGAAACCACCGGGCGCAAGCTTTACAAGGATGTTGCGGAGAAAACAGCCGAATATGTACTGCGGGAGCTAACCCACCCGGATGGCGGATTTTTTTGTGCCCAGGATGCGGACAGCGAGGGCGAGGAAGGGAAATTCTATCTGTTCGAGCCGGGGGAAATCATCGAATGCTTGGGCGAGCGTGACGGGCAGGCTTTCTGCCTGATGTATGACATCACCGAGAGCGGCAATTTCGAGGGCAGAAGCATACCCAATTTATTAAAAACCGACGCTCTCTCCGGAATGGAAAGGTTTCACGCCCCGCTGCGTGAATTTCGGCAAAACCGCTACGCCCTCCACAAGGACGATAAAATCCTATCCGCGTGGAACGGCCTGATGATTGCCGCGCTTGCACGGATTAGCCCCCATGTTGCCAAACGCGCCGCGTCATTTGTGGAAAAACACCTTATGCAGGGGGGCGAGATTTTCACAAGCTGGCGCGACGGCCGCCGCACCGCCCAGGGCTTTCTGGACGACTATGCCTGCATGGCTTTTGCAATGCTTGAGCTCTACCAAGCCACGTCGGAGCAAGAATTCTTGCAAAAGTCCGTTGCAATATGTAAAAAAGCCGTTGAATTATTCTTCGACCATGAAAACGGCGGCTTTCGTTTAAGCGGCACAAAAAATGAGCAGATGATTCTTGACCTGAAGGAAGTCTACGACGGCGCGATGCCCTCGGGCAACTCGGTTATGGCATATAATATGGTCTCCCTGTCGTCACTTTTTGCTTGGGACGACAGGGAGACCCTGAATAAACACATGAATTTTATAGGCGCGCAAGCCGTCACACATCCTACGGGGCATTCGTTTTTCTGGCTGGCGTGGCTACTGCAAAATCATCCGCCGCGTTTGTTCTGCGACATTAACGGAAATTGCACTATACAGTAAATTAATTCACTACAGCCTAAAGAACGCAACCAACTGCCGCAGCATTTCGGCTTGGGAATTGAGCTCTTCGGCAGCGGCGGCGGCCTCCTCGGAAACGGCGGAGTTGCTTTGCACCACCATGGAAATCTGTTGCAAGCCCTGCCCCACTTGGGTGATTGCCTGTGCCTGTTCTTGGGATGCACCGGAAATTTCGCTTACGATGCCGTGAACCTTATTGGCATTGTCAACTATTTTGTCCAAAGATTCGGCGGTGGACTGAGCTATCGAAGAGCCTGTTTCCACAGAGCTTATGGAGTTGTTAATCAGCTCTGTGGTTTCGCTGGCGGCGGTTTGGCTTCTGGCGGCAAGGGAGCGTACTTCCTCGGCAACAACAGCAAAACCACGGCCATGCTCGCCGGCCCGGGCGGCCTCAACGGCAGCGTTAAGGGCAAGCAAATTGGTTTGAAAGGCGATATCCTGAATTGTCCTTATTATTTTTGAAATATTGCCAGAGGACTCCTTAATTTCATTCATGGCTTCAAGAGTCTGCTGCATGGCAGCGTTGCCTTCCTTGGCGTTTTCGGTAGAAGTGGTTGACAGCTTGTCGGCTTCGCCCGCGCTGTCGGCGTTTTGCTGGGTCTGACGGCTGATAAGCTCTACAGAGGCATTAAGCTCTTGAACGGAGCTGGCCTGGGTGCTTGAACCGTTTGCCAAATCCATCGCGCTGGCCGAAATTTGCTTTGACCCCGAAAAAACTTGCTCGGACGCGGAAGAAATTTCCCTTATTGTTTTGTTAAGAGTGGTGGAAATATTATTCAGCGAATCCTTAATCGCACCAAAGCTGCCCACATAGTCACGGTTGATGCGGCGGGTCAAATCGCCGGAAGCCACCTGAGTCAGCACGTCCGTAATTTCGGCTATATAACCCGATAATGCTTCAATAGTACTATTCACCGCTTGCTTTATTTGCAAAAAGTCTCCTCTGTAGTCTCCCGTTACCGTAGAGGTGAAATCGCCCCGGGACAGGTTTTTCATTACATTTCTTATTTCGCTGATGGGCGCGTCAACAGACTCTGCAATTTGATTCAAGCCGGACATTATTTCACGCCAGCCGCCCTCGTACTTGCTTGCGTCAATATGGAAGCTAAGCTCTCCCTTGGACGCGGCCGCGTCAATCATTTCGTGTATTTCGCCACTTACGGCATTAATATTGGCCAAGGTGGCGCGCAATGTATTGGGCATAACCATTTTTTTGCCGGGCAAATCTGCAATTTTTAAATCAAACTTGCCGCTGTTGATTTCGTTAATCCCTGTCAGAAGAGTCATTACATCATGTGTCGTGGTATTCATGATGTTGTTTACGCCGTCCATCATGTCCCTAAAGGTATTTTGATACTTTGTAGTAGCGATTCTGTATTCAATGTCGCCGGCTTCGTTGTATTCTCGCTCCAGCTTAATTAAATCATCCACCATACCCCTTATTACGTCGGTGAGCTTATACGTATCCGTGGTAAGCCGTCCTATTTCGTCATCCACGATGTCGATATTCCGGTTGAAATTCATGTTTCCCTGGGTGACGTCGGATACCAATGTCACAAGTTGCTTAACCGGATTAAGTATGCTGCGCGGAATGATAATATTTAAAGCGACAAAAATAGCCAAAGCCACAATGAAAATTATTATAATCGTTACAGTCATTTGATTGCTGAGCTGCAAAACATATTCCCGGGTTTCGCTCCAAAGCTCGTTATATCTGTCGCTCAAGGCGGATATCGCCGCAGTGGACTGATTTCCGTACGGAATAACAACCGTTTGCAAAAGGTGCAGAGCTTGCTCTGCATAACCCGCCTCACGAAGGCGCAGAGCCTCGGCCCCGTCAAGATGCAAGCGGGCGTGGGGATGGTCAACGGCCAGTATAAGGTTCATCAGAATGGGGTCATAGATTTCATAAATGCGGTCGGAATACCGCCAGCTTCCCCAAATACAGGTTGTGGGGTCCAGCCCACCCGGAAACGGCTGGTCAAACAAAAATGACTCCGTTATTCTGTAAAGCCACACGTGATGAGCCTGCACCATATTAACCGCGTGACTGTTAGCGTCAGTTAATTCGTCCAGCCGGGTAATATGCGACGTAAGCTGCGCCATGGCAATAAAGACATAAAGCCCTATGACCACCGACAAAAGGAACACGAAAAGAAGACCGCCTCTGATTTTCGTGCGTAACTTTAATTTCATAAATTTTCCTCCATTCAGAATATGTATGTCTTTAAAGACATTATGACAGTATTATAACATTCTTGAGACATTTTTGCAATCAAAATGCCAGACTTCGTATCTCCCGAAGCACCTCCCCCGGGTCGCCGCGAAAAAGAGCCGAGCCGATTACAAAATTAATCACTCCCATGGGCGCAAGCCGCTTCACAAGCTCCGTATCAATGCCTCCGTCCACACACAGCGAGAACCCGTATTCCTTGGACAGCCGGCTCAGAAGCTGAATTTTCCCCACGGTATATTCCAAAAATTTCTGCCCGCCGAAGCCGGGGTTCACGGTCATTACCAGCACATGGCCGCATATGGGAAAAAGCTCCTTTACCGACTCCACAGACGTCCCCGGGTTAATGGCGATTCCGGGAATCGCTCCCATTTCACGAATCATCGCCAGCGTAGCCGCACACTGCCTGTCGGCCTCCGGGTGAATCGTAATGATTTCCGAGCCCAACTCCCGAAAATATCTTACATGCCGCGCCGGCTCCCGAATCATCAAATGCGTATCCATGGGAATATCGCTGTTAGCCCTCACGCACTTAAAAATCTCCGTGCCCAGCCCAAAATTCGGCACAAAATCCCCATCCATTACATCCATATGCAAATAATCCGCACCGGCCAACCCCAGTCGCCTCACATCCCCAGCCAAATCCCCATGATTGGCACCCAAAATGCTTGGGTGAATTTTTATATTGTTCATAGCGCGCCGCCTTTCTCTACATATTTTAATATAAACCCTTTTTGCAGCAACCGCAACAGAAACACCTGGTATCCACGGAAATCAGGCATCCCAATTTTCGAACCGGCATTATTGACAACCGCATTCCGTATGATATAGACGATGCGGAAACATAAAATATAAAAGGGGCCGTCTCGCGAACGGAGCAATCACGGGGTTTTCGCGCCTAGCGCATCCCCGGTACCCAGCTCCGTTTGCGAGACGGCCCCTTTTTCTTTCTCATGTCCGTTTTCTTGTGTATACTGTGCAGCTTTATAGGTCTTATTTATCCTTCAGGTTAAACCAAGCCTCGAGGCCGGGGTATTCGGCTACGTCGTCCAGCTCTTCCTCAATGCGGAGAAGCTGATTGTACTTGGCCACGCGGTCGCTGCGGGCGGGTGCGCCGGTTTTGATTTGCCCGGCGTTTACGGCCACGCAGATGTCCGCGATTGTGGAGTCCTCGGTTTCGCCGGAGCGATGGCTGACAATTGTTGTCATATTATTGCGGTGGGCCAGCTTCATGGCGTCGAAGGTCTCTGTGAGGGTGCCGATTTGGTTTACTTTTACCAAAATGGAGTTGGCCGTAGAGGTGTCAACGCCGCGCTGGAGACGTTCGGAGTTGGTTACAAACAGGTCGTCGCCAACGATTTGCAAGCGTCCGCCCAAGCGTTCGGTAAGAAGCTTCCAACCGTCCCAATCTTCTTCGTCGAGGCCGTCTTCGATGGAGATAATCGGATATTTATTGCACAGGGCTTCGTACATATCAACCATTTCTGCCGATGTACGGTAAATTTCTTTGCCCGTCATTTGGCTTTCGCCAGCGAAGTAGTACATGCCTTCTTTGCCGTTCTTTTTGGCGTCGCCGTAAAGCTCGGTTGCGGCCACGTCAAGAGCGATGCGGATATCTGCACCCGGGTCGTAGCCTGCGGCTTTTACTGCTTCGAGAATGATGTCAATTACTTCATCGGGAGTGGCAAGGTCTGGCGCAAAGCCGCCCTCGTCACCAACGGCAGTGGCCAGCTTGCGGGATTTGAGAATTTTCTTCAAAGCGTGGTAAATTTCCGCGCTCCAGCGCAGGGCTTCTTTAAAGCAGCACGCGCCCACGGGCATAATCATGAATTCTTGGAAATCAACGGTGTTGTCGGCGTGCTTGCCGCCATTGAGAATATTCATCATGGGCACGGGAAGTTGTTTGGCATTGAAGCCGCCCAAGTATTGATACAGCGGCATACGAAGCGCGGCGGCGGCGGCTTTGGCCACGGCCATGCTCACACCAAGGATTGCGTT
>WQSB01000078.1 GCA_009788085.1 Defluviitaleaceae bacterium | reverse complement strand
CATTTTTCGCTTAATATAGACAATTCCATCGAGAATGGGTTCAGTCATCGCGCAAAAACACCGCCGACGCAGTCGCGGCTTGCGCTCGACTTCACCGTTCTCGATTGAAATTGCTATAATATAGTAGGAAACTATACCGTGCAGAAACATCACCGCCACACCCAGAAGCCATATATGCGCGGCGATTTCATACCACGAGGGGAGGCTTCCCTCTCCGTAAAGCAGGGCGGAATCCATTGCCTCGCCATGTGTGATTGACGCCGGAACGAACCCGGGCGAGGCACTGGATGTAATCGGCTGCGCGGCGAACGGGATAATACTCCACACGCTTTCGATGGAAAACGGTACAATCAGCCGAACCGCCACAATTACCCACAGGCAATACGACACGATTTTGGGGGCCTTTTTAAGCATCAATGAAACATAGAAAAAACGGCAGTAATTTCCAGTTTTAAGGATAGGCTCTCGCCGTCTTTGTCCTTATTTTACTGGATTTTACGCCGTCGCTCCCGGAAGCGCGGCGGCATAAACTTTCAAATCCTTTTTGTTTTACACAAGGGTAGTTGGATGATTATTCGCAACCAACATTTGTTTAATCTCAACTTGGTTTGCATATATTAAACCTAGCAATTGAAACATACGGCGAAAATTATCTTGTTGAGCTTCTTGTGGCGTTAATTCGCGAAAATCATCTGTTGTAAGTTCCATAATTTCGTTATCACTCATATTTCTCATAAAATACCTCCTATTTAATCAGCTTTTCAAATGTCTTGCGTAGTTTCATTGCGTGGAATATTATGGTTATGCCATTATGGTTTGCTAATAACTCTATCAATCTGCCTTTGGTGTCCATCCCAATGTACAAATACTTGCTTTCTTCTCTTTCAAGTATCATGCTCTTAATTGGAAAACGATAACAGTTGATAATGTCATCGTATGTACACCCATGTTTATACGCCGATTGCTTAACCTCTATTTCATACATATGGTATCTCCACTCTCTCCGTTCATATTACATAGTTCCTTTCAAAAGTATAGAGTAACCTGTCCAAAAACTCAATCCTAAAAATGGCAAGGGCTTCACCTCTGCCATTCCCGGCACTCAATAAAGGTATCGGCGGCGTTTATATCAGGCTCATGTTCAAAACCGTCAGAAACAAATTACTCATCTTCGCCACCGCTTTCATGTTCCTTTATTAATTGCGTCAGCTCTTCGACTTGTTGCGGTGTCAGCTTTTTCCCGCCGAAAAACGATGCGATAAATTGCGGCAGGCTTCCGCCAAAGATGTCCTCCACATAGTTGCGGCTTTGCCGTGCGCGCAGCTCGGCCTGGGTAAGGACTATTGACACATTGGCATTTTCATTCCGAAAGACGCCCTTTTCGCACAGCTTGCGCAAAATCGTATATGTCGTGGACTTCTTCCAATCCAGTTCCCGCTCGGCAAGGGACACCAGCTCCGGCGACGTCATTGGGGCTTCCTTCCATATTAATATGGCCAGCTTTTCCTCTGCGGATGTTAAGTTCATATGCCACCTCTCAAGTCCAGTTTAAAACGTTTAAACCAAATTGTCAAGTAGAAAAACTTATGGCACAATGCTATTACCCCGCGCCTAAATAGTAAGAATTTCTGATGGATGGCGGGAGTGAGTAAGCGCGCCTAGCGAAGGCGCGTGATTAGTACGCCGGACGAGGGCAAGTGCCACCGCACGGCTTGGTACAAGACGGGCACAGGCACTGCCCAAGCCGGCGGAATCATTACGTGTCAAGCGTTAGCGCGTCACACTCCCACCATCCATCAGAAATTCTTACTATTTAGGCGCGGGGTAATATCAACTTCGTTTTGGAGGTCATAATGGAGTGGCGAATCAAGCTGGATATTTTTCTGTCTGATTTTGAGCATATGAAGGACGTCGTCGGGGTGATGGTGTGCGGTAGCTATATAACCGGGAATCCCGGTAAGCATTCCGATTTGGATGTCCATATAATTCTCGATAACAATGTGAAGTACAGAGAGCGCGGCAATCGTGTTATTGACGGGCTGGTAATCGAATACTTTGCCAACCCGCCATATCAGATATTGCGATACTTTGACGAGGATTTGACGGATAAATCCCTTATGTCGCAAGTGCAGTTTGCCACGGGTGAAATTATTATGGATGAAGTGGGCGAAGTCGCGGCCTTGAAGGAAAAGGCCATCGCCATGATAGATGATTTTTATGTAAATCCGCCCGATGCGTCCGTGTCGGAGTTGGCAAAATACTTCATGTGGGACATGTTGGACGATTTGCAGGATGCCCACGAAACCAACAGAGCCGACTTCGATTTTTTGTATTTTACGGCCCTGGATTCGTTGCTGCGGGAATATACGTCTGCCATAAATCGCCCGTACAACCGCAAGGCCATACTCGGAAATATCCAAGACGCCCATGTACGCGAAAAGTATCTTTTGCGGGAGCTTCCCGATGAAACTATAAGCCGCTTAATTTCCGGGGCGATTACCGCCACCGGCAAAAACGAGAAAGTCAATATCTATCAGCAACTCACAAATGCAATATGGGATAAATTCGGCGGGTTTAACATTGATGGATTTAGATTAAAAGGAGGGCTTAATGATTTGTGAACATTTTGGGCGTTGCGGCGGTTGCGCATATTTGGATATTTCATACGAAGATGAGCTGACTTTGAAAAAAAACGCTTTGGTAGAATGCTTGGGGGAGTACGGTTTTTTGGTAAAATCCCTAAAGCCCTCACCGCTGCCGGTGGGCTACCGCAATAAAATGGAGCTGGCCTTTGGCGACGAAAGCAAGGACGGACGGCTCGCGCTGGGAATGCGCAAGAAGCGCAGCTACTACGAGGTGGCCACGCCGCTGGATTGCGTTCTTATTCCCGATGATTTTAAAAAAATTATCGAATATGTACTGGAATATTTCCGTGAGGCCGGCGAAGCGTTTTTTCATCGGAAGCGGCATATCGGTGCGCTGCGGCATTTAGTGCTTCGTCACGGAGCGTTTACGGGGGAAATTCTGATAAATCTGTCGGCCACGTCAGCGTTGCAAGCCCCCCTTGAGCCTTTTGTACAGGGGCTTACTTCGCTTCCCCTAGCCGGGAAAATCGTGGGCATTTTGCACAGCGTAAATGACGGAGTTGCCGATGCGGTCAAAAATGAAAATGTCCGGCTTCTGTGGGGACGGGACTATTTTTACGAAGAGATTTGCGGGCTTCGCTTCAAAGTGGCCGCCCATGCTTTCTTCCAAACGAATTCATCAGCGGCGGAAGTGCTATACGAAATTGTAAAGGATTACGCGGCGGAAGGAAATTTTAATCCTAAGCGACTGTCAATCATCGACGAAAGTGGTTTTCTCTCGGCGATTAGTGACCCAGAGCGTAGGATAAAATTTCCTTCCGCTGCGAACTCAACCGCCTATGACCTCTACTGCGGCACGGGCACAATCGCGCAGATTATCGCGCCGCTGTTTGAGCGGGTAGTGGGAATCGAACTGGTGGAGGACGCCATTCTTTCCGCTAAGGACAATGCAAAACTCAACTTCATCACCAATTGCGAATTTCACGCCGGTGACGTTTTTGACGTTTTGAGAAATCTGCCCGGCACCCGTCCGGGCGTTATAGTCGTAGACCCGCCCCGTGACGGCCTCCACCCTAAAGCCCTGTCGCAAATCTCTGCTCTCGCCTCGCCTCGCCTGATTTACGTGGCCTGCAAGCCCTCCTCCCTTGCCCGGGATTTGGTTCTGCTGGCCAAGGCCGGGTACACTCCCGTCAAAATCGATGCGGTGGATATGTTTCCGCGCACGCCCCATGTGGAGTGCTGTGCGTTGCTACGTCTAGCCGATACCTAGAAATCCTTGAGTTTAAGCACTTTGTTAAGCATAATGTCTTTAACGGAGCGGGTGAAAAATCACGAAATAAGGTGCTGAAAAAGTACATCACCGTAAAGGTCGTAATTGATATGGAGTGTGGGGACACAACAGAATAAAAAGTAGCGTTATCGAATAAGCCGAGAGCATAAAAACTTTCGGCTTTTTTCATTCCCCAAAAAAGGCGCGGCAACATGAGCATAAAAAAGCAGTTAAACCAACCAAGCCAACGCAAGCCCATCACAGGACACGGCTACATGGACGATATGCGTTTCGCTAAAGACACACGGCACATGATTGTATTTGACGTACTCACATGGGATAAATAAAAATATGATTTCAAGAAGCAGATTATGGGTTTCTTCAGGTTATTATAATGAAGATGAAATACTTATTAAACGTCCAGACAACTTAGACAAAAAATATTCATTACTTATGCGATATGTAAAAAATAGCACCATACACAGAAACGTCAATAAAGTATCCTAATGGTCATATATCTCGCTCAAAAGAATATATAATCCCTTATTTATTGAATTTAATGGAGCAACTGATTTAGATTACTTTAATTGAGGGTATAACAAAATCGGACATATACGCAAGGGCGCGGTAGCTGTCATTACTGACGGTTGCCACGCCCCTTTTTTATGAATGTACCTTTTGCCTAAACTCAATATGAAGCGTTTTACCCATGCCGTTTGCAATCTGTTGTAGGGTAGCTATGGTTGGGCTACTGTTGCCGTTCTCTATGCGGCTTATGTTTGATTGTCTAATTCCCGTCCTTTTTGATAATTCCGCTTGTGTTAAATTCAATTCCATACGGGCGGCGATAATCGCCTTGATATATTCACGCTCCGGGGCTTGCCGTTCCCATTCGGTGGCAAAATCAGGGTCTTTTAACTGCTCGTCTAAATATGTTTTGTAATCATTCATTTTTTATTTCTCACCTCATAATCCGCTTTATATTTCTTGGCAAGGGCAATTTCACTTGTCGGCGTTTTCTGTGTCTTTTTAACAAACCCATTCGTAAGAATAATTTTATTATCCACAACGAAAAAATAGAATATCTGCGTTATGTCACTTGCAAATTTGATTCTCAATTCAAATAAGCCGTTGTCTATTGCTTTTGAGTATGGCTCTCATAAGCTGTTGCCAAATTCCGCAAGTATGTCAATACTCCCCAATGCCTTAACACGCATTTTCTTGTCGAGGCTATCAAGGAAAATTTTTACGGGCTTATCCCCGTTTGGTAGTTTGTAATATTCCACATCAAACATATCATATCCCCTTACATAAATAATATTCCTTTTTTGATATATTGTCAACAATGCGTAATTGCGAAGTAATTATCGCAACGCGCAATCGTTTACGATTGTCGCAATTATAACTCCGCACCCCGTAGATATTGGCACGGCGAAGTAAAAGCCGCAAACCCACTAACGGAAAGCGCGATATGTATAGTCGTAAGTATGCTTTTAGTTCAATGCTTGAATAGGGTAAGAAGTTTGGCCCCATGTGGAGTGCTGTGCGTTGCTACGTCTAGCCGATACCTAGAAATCCTTGAGTTTAAGCATTTTGTTAAGCATAATGTCTTTAACGGAGCGGGTGAAAAATCACGAAATAAGGTGCTGAAAAAGTACATCACCGTAAAGGTCGTAATTGATATACACGCGCATATTTACCGCAAGGCGCATATCATATACAATGGGTTTTATAGACGTTTCCGTTGAAAATGGGCTCAGTCATCGCGTAAAAACGCCGAAGTCGCGGCACGCAGGGCAACAGCATTTACTTTGGGCCCCCGAAAATGGCCGCCGAAGCGGAAGGATATTCCGGCGTGTACTTGGCCATCGGAGGGAAAGCGGCGGGGCTGATTTGTGTGGAAGACCCCGTCCGCGAAGACGCCCGCGAGGTTCTTTCACAGCTGAAAGCCCTGGGCCTCGCCCGGATAATCATGCTTACCGGCGACGGAAGCTCTGCGGCGACGGCTGTTTCCGATTCGCTGGGAATCACCGAGTTCCGCGCCCACATGCTTCCCGAGGACAAGGCCGCTTTCGTGCGCGGCCTAAAAGAAAGCGGCCACACCGTAATCATGGTGGGCGACGGCATCAACGATTCCCCCGCCCTCTCCTGCGCGGACGTTTCCGTAGCCATGAAGGACGGCTCGGACATCGCAAAAGAAGTGGCAGATATTACGCTGTTAGGCGAAAATCTGGACGGCCTCATAACCCTGCGCCGCCTAAGCCAAAGCTTGCTGGCCCGCGTTCAGCGGAATTATTATTGGATTCTGGGCATCAACACATCCTTGCTTGGCCTTGGCCTCGCCGGTGCTATCGCCGCCCCCACTTCGGCAGTCGTACACAACATCTCCACCATGACCCTCAGCGGGTTGAGTATGCGGCCTTATGTGCATGATGACTCTACCTAAACAGGGCAACAGCATTTACTTTGGTCCCGAGGGGCCGGCGGTGCGGGGCTTGGGTTCCGTTCGCTTAAGGCTACGGCTTTGGACGGCTGGTAAGGCGGGAAAAAACGGCATTTCCTTAACGGCTTCCGCCGTTGAAAATGCTCGTTTTTCCATCCGCCTCAATGCGCCGCCCGCCTCCGCAAGTCGCTCACAGAATCCCAAGCCCCGCACCGCCGGCCCCCGGGCCCAAAGTAAATGCTGTTGCCCTGCGCGGCACGCGCTAGACTTCACCGTTCTCAACTGAAAACGCTATAATATAACGATAACGACGAGAGGAAATGAGCATGAATCAAAAAAATGTGTTGGTATTATTTGGGGGATGTTCCCCGGAGCATGAGATATCAAAGGAGAGCGCGAATGCGGTTATGGGCGCGCTGGGGCGGCACAATATAATTCCGGTGTATATAACGCGGGCAGGGAAATGGCTGCTGTACGACGGAAAGCTGGACAGCATTCAGGGAATAGACTGGGAGAAATTTGGGACGCCGGCGATTTTGAGCCCGGACAGAGTGAATCGCGGGCTGCTTAGAATCGTGGGCGACAAAGTGAAAACGATACGTGTAGACGTGGTGTTTCCGGTGCTGCACGGGCCCAACGGGGAGGACGGCACGGTGCAAGGGCTGTGCGAGCTGGCGGGGATTCCATATGTGGGATGCGGGGTGACGGCGTCGGCGGTGGCAATGGACAAATCCACGGCCCGGCTTGTGGCGCGGTCATTTAAAATTCCGCAAGCGGACTTTCTGGTGTTCGACAGAGTACAGCTGAAAGCGGATATAAAGTCCGCCCTTAAAAAAATCCGCTACAAGCTTGGTTATCCCTGCTTTGTAAAACCCAATACCGGCGGCTCGTCCATCGGCATATCAAAGGCTTCCAATAGAAAAGAGCTCATCACGGCTTTGGAAACGGCCGCAGGCCTCTCCTCCCGTGTGATAGTGGAAAAAGCCGTAACCGGCCGCGAAATTGAAATAGGAATTCTGGGTACGGGAATCGACGCAAAAGCCTCTGTTGCAGGGGAAATAATCCCCGCCGGGGAATTTTACGACTATGATTCCAAATATGAAAACCCGGACTCCCAGACAATCGTTCCCGCGGACCTGCCGGAAGAAATTTTGGCAAAATTGCAAAAATATTCGCTGGAGATTTTCCGCGCCATAGGCGGCCGCGGTTTGGCCCGGGCGGACTTCTTTGTGACCGAGGACGGGGTCGTACTGTTCAGTGAAATCAACACCGTGCCGGGGTTCACAAAAATAAGTCTTTTTGGCAAGGTGTGGGAAGACAGCGGCGTCCCCTGGCAAGAGCTCATCGAGAAACTTATCGAGCTGGCCGTATCGGATGCGTAGACCCATAGGAATATTTGACTCCGGAGTAGGGGGGCTGACCGTCGCGAAGGAAATCCGGCGGTTGCTGCCCCACGAGGACATTATATATGTAGGAGACACGGCCCGCGCACCATATGGCGGCAAGGACGAGCCGACTTTGCTAAACCACGGCCGCGACATAATCCGCTTTCTGCAAAAAAAGGACGTAAAAGCCGTGGTGATGGCCTGCGGAACAAGCTCTTCCACTTCCTTCGAGCAGCTTCGTGGGGAATTTCCGAATCTGCCGATGGTAGACACCATCCGCCCCGGCGCGAAAGCCGTTTTGGAATTGGCCGCCAACAGGCCCGGCATAAGGCTGTGCTTCGTAGCCACAGCGGCCACAATAAAAAACGGCCTGTTTACGCGCCTGATTTCCCAGGAACGCCCGGACTTGGTTGTGCACGCCAGAGCCTGTCCCCTGTTCGCGCCCATGGTAGAAGCGGGGCTTGCCGCAATCAAAAACCACCCGCTTACCCGTTTCGTTGCGGAATTTTACCTCTGTGACCTGCGCGGCCAAGTTGACGCCGTAGTTCTGGGCTGCACCCACTACCCCCTGCTAACAGACGCCCTGACTTACGCTCTGGGTGACATAACCTTTATAAACCCGGCCCAGGCCACAGCCCAAGCCGCAAAAGAATTACTGTCTGGCGATTCGGGTGATGGCGACCACAACGACTCCGACTCACCCGGAAAAACAACTTTCTACACCAGCGGCGACCCCGAAGCCTTTGCCCGTACCGCCCACTCCATACTATTGCCTACACATCATATTTATCCCGTTGCAATTGGAATAGTTCCGCATATCGGTGTTGGTTCTTCAGCAACGCAGCTTGTGTGCCGTCCTCCACAATACGCCCATGCTCCAGCACAATAATACGGTCGGCCAAAACCACATTAGCAAGGCGATGTGAGGTGAACAATGTCAACTTTCCCTCGGTAAGCGTTTTTAATGCCTCGAATATCTCATGCTCTGCCAGTGGGTCAAGGTTGGAAGATGGCTCATCCAGTATCAACGCCGTATGTTGTCGATACAGTGTCCGCGCCAATGCCAGCTTTTGATGCTGACCGCCCGATATCTCTATGCCCTCGGGGTCGTACAGGCGAGTGAGGCTGGTGTCCAACCCCCTTGAGGCTTTGGCTAAAATATCGCCGCAGTACGCCGCCAACAAGGCGCGGTGCGCGCCTGCATCTGCATCATTCTGCCCATCGTCGGCAATGGTAAAATTCTCACGTAGGGTGAAATTGTAGTTAAGCATATCTTGAAAATACACACTGAAATTCTTACGAAGCTCCGCCAGCTTGTATTCCCTTATATCTATGCCATTGACGCTAATCATGCCCACATCGGGGTCATACATACGTAACAGTAACTTAACCAGCGTAGACTTTCCTGAGCCGTTTAACCCCACCAGCACCAGTTTTTCCTTTTTATGTAGAGCAAAGGTAATATCCTGCAAGGCCAGGACAGATGCCGCAGGGTACGTGAAACTGACTCCCTCAAATGCAATGCTTTCCACCCGGGTCAAATCAAGCGTACCCGTATCCGCTACACGGTTAGTAAAGTCGTCGAGCTTTTTTATGTTTTCAATTTTCAACCGATTATCGTATATCTGTAACGCTGCTGACGAGAACAAACTTATAGACATCCACAACTGTCCCGCCAATCCGGTAAACAGGGCATAGTCCCCCACCGTGTTATATCCTCCCAGCACCCCAAAGGCGATATCCACCCCTATAAACACCACCACAACTTCAGGTAGGCACGCCAGCAGCCCGGTAGACACAGACCGCCGCCGCGTCATGCCTCTGCGCTTGGTGAACAGCTGTGTCCACCGCCCACGATACCGTGCCCGCAGCCATTCCCCCGCCCCAAACAAGCGCATATCTTGGGCATACTCCTTTACGGACGCCAAGTGTTGTGCATAGTACATTTGACGATGTTCGTTTACCTGTTCTAAGCTGAGAATATACAGCAACTTGGTATACTTTGCGGCGGCAATGGAAGAGGGTGCAGCCGACACCATCATTGCCAATCCATACAGGGGATTGGCCGAATACAGCACCGCAAAAGCCCCAATAAACGACACAGCGGCACTAACACATGAAAGCACACTCCACACTATGTGGCTTACTGCCATCGAATCCTGTGATGCAGATTGCAGACGGTCGTAGTAAGTCGGGTTGTCAAAAAACTCAATGTCTGCATCCAATGAGCGTTTCATCATGTTTAATGCGATTTCGCCGTTAATCATCTCGGTTTGCATGGTTTGGCTGTACTGAACGGCCTTTTGGCTGACCACGCGCACCATGGCAATGCTAAACAATAATGTAAAAAGGGTCAGCAACGCGGCAGTTTGCTCTTGCGGCAACCATGCAGGTGCATCCGGCGCACCGGAAAGCAAGTCTATCATATGCTTACCCACAAATGCCGCCAAGATTGTAAGCAACGGCGTGATAATATCAGACACTATACGAATGATTGTATATAATTTAGATGACCGCCAAGACAGAGCCAAACACCAGCGGATAGTAGCCCAAAAACCGGGGAGTGTACGTATAAAATCGCGCATCATCAGATACCCGCTAATCAAAAATCCGCACAACCGCCCCATGGTACAATAGCCTATCGGATGAAAACACAATTGGGTCATCCGGAGGTAAAAAGCGCAGATTTACCATATCACCCAGCCGTGGGGGACGATCCATGGAAACGCGGTGGCGAGAGGCTACATATTCGCGCCCCCAAACGCCGTTGCGCCGCGAAACCGTGTAAATATGATATTCACCTGTAAACTCGTTACGATGCACCGCAGAGGTAGGAACCAAGGAATCACTTACAGCGTTAAACTCCCTGGGTGACATGAAAACAGTAACATTTTCCCCGGGCCATACTTGCTCGCGCACCCCATCACCCCGTCCGGCACGGAAGGGGCTGGTATAGTTGAAGATGATGGTTGCATCGTCGTTTTCCGACAGTACGACACGGGCAATTTCCGTGCGTTCACGGTGGCCTACGTTTTCCGAAACTACGTAGGTTATGAGAGCCGGCGGTTCGCTCATATAATCAATCCACGCAGTATGGGGAAGAAACACCTCAATAGTCCACACCACCCCAAATGCGGCAAATTCCTCGCTTGCAGGCTGTATAGTGCTACGGGTCACATATTCCCACACAAAGGAACCGGATTGCGCAAAACCAATATCCACCAAGGGCTTGCGTCGCTGAGCGTAGGTGCGGGAGTAAATCGTCACACCGCTCAGTCCCAGTATAAACACGAGTGCTAAAATTTTTGCTACCATCTTTGATTTCATAATTATTGCTTCCTTCCTGAATATATAATCCCCTCGCTTAAGTCATCCTGTCCGTAAATAAAGACAATCAATGCCGGAATCATAAACAGCGTAGACAGCGCGAACACGACCCCAATGTTACCGGTAAGGTCTGTGGATAAGTACACAGACATGGGCAACGCAAATTCATTGCGGATAAATATCACGGCTTGGTCGACGATATTCCACGCCTCTGCAAAGGCCAGCACCGCCAGCGCGAACAACGCAGGCTTTATATTTGGCAACACAATTCGCCAAAACACCGTCAACTCGCTTGCGCCGTCTATTTTTGCGGCTTCAATCAGGCCGTTGTCAAAGCCCTTCATTTGTTGACGAATCAGAAAAACACCAAAGGGAGCCACAACAGCCGGCAAGATTACGGCGAAATAGCCATCACTGATGCCCAAAAAATTTGCGGCGATAAAGTGAGGCACAAGCAAGGCCTGCATGGGCAGTAGCATGATAATGATATACGCAAAAAACAGCTTATCCTTGTGACGTGCCTTTGCCCGCTCAAAGCCGTAGGCGGCCAGCGGGGCAATCAAAAGCTGCCCCAGCACAATGGGTACTACCAGGATAATTGAGTTCCACATAAACCTGAGGTGCGCAGGCTCACCAAATAAAATATGCCGCCAGCCCGAGGCGGTAATCAGCGTGGGCAAAAAGGTCATGTCCATGTAATGCATACTGCCCGAAATTACCCCAAACGCGCTGTGGGGCGTTACCATGGCTGTGTACCGTGCGGCGGCTTCCGTCACACTCATAAATGAATTGGACACAATAAACACAATGGGCAGCATATTCACAATAACCACGCCGATTATCACCAGCAACCGCGCATTGTATGACAGTCGTTTTTTGCGCATCGTGCCCCCCCCCTTAAAAATTATCAGACATTTTCCGTTGCCCGGTAAAAATGCCCCACACCAGCACAACGGTAACAGCCGAAATAGCAGTAGCCGTCACCGACAGCCTTTGCATATTAGCAAAAAGAAACTGATTGTTCATAAAATGCTGTAGCATATATACGCTTCTGTGAGGGTACTGTCCGTACAGCAAATATATCTCACGAAAGATTCTAAAGGAGTTGATAATAGACATCATAAAGACAATAAACATCGTGGGCATCATATAAATGAGCGTAACACGGCGCAGGGTGGCAAAGGCACCCGCGCCCTCCATCTTGGCCATTTCGTAATAATCCTTGGGAATAAACTGATACCCCGACAAAAACAGCACCATATTGAAGCCAATATTCCTTTGCAAAAACACCAGCACCACCACATAGAAAGCCCAATCCGAAGCAAGCCACGGCACGGTACTCATTCCCGCCCTAAACAAAAGGCTGTTAATCGCGCCGTTATCCGCAAACAGCACATTCCAAAAAAACACAACGGAGCCCGACGGAATAATCATGGGTAGCATAAAAAAGACGGACAACAACTTCTTTTGCGTCAAATTTTGCAAAAGCGACGCCAATATAAAAGATATAAGCATATTCAAGGGTACACTAACGGCAATAAACCGCAAAGAATTGGTAGCCCCCAGCCTAAACGCCATGTCACCAACCAGATTTGCAAAGTTAGCCAAGAAAACAAAATCACCCCTGTTGTTGGTAAGGGCATAAACCAGTGTACCCACCCCAGGGATGAAAAAAAACACAGCCATGCCCATTAGACTTGGGAGAACAAATACCCAAGCAATGCTGACTCTAAAGGGCTTGCGCCTACTCATGTACATACAGTTCCAACCGATTTTGCATACTTGCCAGCGCACGGGGTATATCCTGTTGCCCAGAGACCAGTAGCCATACATCAGGGTATAGCAACGAGCGCATGATAGCCCTGTTGGTTCGTCGTTCAAAGTTTACCGCTTCCATCATGCCGCGCATATGCTCCATAGTTTTGGCTACTGTCTGCTCACGATGTTCGTCTTGGGTAATCGTAGCATACCGCTCAAAGCCAAAAACAAACCATGCTCCGCGGTGTGCCTCGTATAAATGGCCTCCAAACTGTGTGTCAAACCTCGCCCGATTTACAGGGAGACTAAAGAGACCCTGTACGTGGTCTATATGGTCAAGGCATTCTTCAAGCTCTATCACAAAGCGCATAAACTCCCAAGCAAGATTTCTGTATTGGGAGGCTTCCAGCATTGCCATATTTATTATACTTCTAAAGCCCTTGCCTTCACCTCCGGCATATGCCATAAGAACAGGTGGGGAGAGCTGCATATTCGGATGGTCTTCAAGCATAAACCATATGTAATACCCAAGATACATTATTTCCGGATATGTGGTGAAACGCATCTGACTGGATTCACTGACGAAGTTCCAAGGAGCAAAAGGGCGATACATGTGTATTACTCGTGTCGGCGTGAATTCAACCTCTTCATGCAGGGGTATTTGCATTGCCATTTCAAGCCTGTGCCGCATTTCCGGCGTGTCCACAAAAACCTCCCCGGTTTGCAAGTCGTACAGCCGTTCTCGCATCAATATATCCAACACAGAAAACTGCCGAGCGGGAAATATCAGCTCATCCGGAAATGCTTCAACTATACGAAAATAATAATAAATTTCATCGTCAACGGTAAATGTCGCCATTTGTGTCACGTCCACGCCAATACCCTCAAAAAGCCTCCTGTTAAGCAATGAAAAATCGGGATGCACATGATGCGGCAAATGAAACAAACTACCTTGCACTTCTGCAGCCCTAAAGATATTGTCAAAGTAGTGCACCCGATTAATCCCCCTTGGGCCGTCTAAAAAGGGATTTAAATCAGCAAAGACCGCACCCATATCCATTTTTTCAAAAACCTTTTCGCCATGAAAAGCTAAAATATCGGGTGGATTTGC
>WQSB01000077.1 GCA_009788085.1 Defluviitaleaceae bacterium | reverse complement strand
GCCGGGCAAAGCCCGGCTCGCCTCCTCGGCTACGCCTCCGGGCCCCGTTGTACGCTCCGCCATTTTGCTATCGCCTGCTTCTCTGGCCTCTCCTCGCTTGGAAAGTGCCGTAGCCGCCCCCATTCCCAGCGCGAGTACAAAGGGTACGGAGATGTCGCCGGTGGTCGCGCCGCTGCCATCGAAAGCCAGGGCCACAAACTGCTCCGGCACAAAGGCGATGGCCAAAAACGTAATTATATACAGCACAAAAAATACCTTGCGAATATTAATGTCCTTCATGATGCGGTACAGCGCGAAGCCCACGGCAACGCCCACACCCGCGCTCATAATCGTCACAAAAATGGGCACATAAATGGCACTGACAATCATATTTGTCTGCCGGGCCAGAACCCACATGGCGGGTTCGGCCACGGTGGCAAAGAAACCAAACATCACACCGAACAAAATCACAAAAACAGCCTTTTTAATTTTAGCCAGTGATTTTCCAATTTCCTTGCCGATGGGCAAAACGCTGGCCTCCAACCCCACCAAAAACAGCGACTGCCCGATAACCACCCCTGCATATCCCACCGCCAGACGCACGTAGTCAAAGGTGTTGTCCATTGGCGCAATCAAAACAACTATAATAATAATCGCCGCCAGCGGCAACGACGTGATAAATGTGGCCTTAAATGTTTGTAAGGTTTCTCTTAAACTCAATTTCCATTATCCTTTCAAGCCTCTCATCTTCTGAAAAAAGCCCTTCGCTTCAAAGCTAAAGTGGATTCAATGAGAAACGGTCTTGACAGAGCGGCACCCGAAAACGCGGAATAGGCGTTTTCGAGCGGTTTTGCCGCGACAGACAAGACCGATTTCGAATTAATCAACTATAAAGGGCTTCTTAAAATCGGCAATTGTGGGTCGTTACCTTATATCAGTATTATGACATAGCAACAAAAATATTTCAACTTGCATCACCACACAAAAAAATCACCGCGATGCGCCTTATATTATCCGCACGGCAGATATTCAAAAAAGATATTTTACTACTGCCGAACTGAACCAATCGCAAATTATTAATAAAACCCTCCGAAAGGAGTTATAATAATGCTCCCTTCGGTATCTATGGGGCAAGTTTTATACTCCATAATATTGCGCTTGAGCATTCCATAATTCATGATACTTGCCTTTAGTGTCCGCAATTAAGGAATCATGTTTGCCTGATTGAACAACACTTCCTTCATGCAATACAATGATATTACCGCAGAATCGGCACGATGCTAAACGGTGAGAAATGTATAACACTGCTTTCCCGACGGCACTGTCGCTTATGCGGCTGTATACGTCAAACTCCGATACCGGGTCAAGGGCGGCTGTAGGCTCGTCCAAGATTATTACAGGGGCATCTTTGTACAAAGCCCTTGCAATCGCCAACTTTTGCTTTTCGCCCCCGGACAGTTCAACCGCATTTGCATTAACTCGCCGCACAAGCATTGTTTTTTCCTTGTCCGGCAGACTTTGCGATTTTTCATAAAAACCGGCGAGGGTTAAACACTTGTCTACCTTGGCATAATCTGTGAGGTTTTCAGGCTTTTGCGAAACATTTACTGCAATGCTTTCTGCCAGAAAATGAATGTCTTGGAACACGGCAGAAAATAAGCCGAAATATTCATCGCGATTATAATCCTTTGAACTTGTGTCATTTAGCTTAACCTCTCCGCCGGATGGGTAGTACAACCCGCACAGCAGTTTCACAAGCGTCGTTTTTCCTGCGCCGTTGTTTCCCACAACGGCAATACGCTCTCCGGGTTTTATTTTTATGCTGATGTTCTTTAGAGTGGGTGATTCCGCACCGGGGTAAGTGTATGTAACATCTTCAAGCGTAAGCGTGGGTGCAATGTTTCTTTCTTTTACATAATGCCCTTGTTTCGTATTGGATTCATCGGCAAGATTCAAAAATGCTTCAATGTCGCCCATTTCGCTTGTTGCTTGCATCAGTTCACTTACTCGGCTGTTAATTCCCAATACCCATGTTGAAAACATGCCGATTGCGGCGAAAATAAACACAAACTCACCAAGGTTTATTTGCCCGTTCCACATCAAGTACACAAGAAAGGCATATGCCGCACCGTCACGTAAAAATATCATCAACGTAGAAACAATGTTGGTTCGCATATCTTTTGCGGCTACCGCACCTTCCGCCTCGGCGCGTTCGGTAATTAATCCGTCTGTAAAAACCCTTAAAAGTTCCGCCATGCCGTACAATCTTATATCCTTAGCATATTCTTCTTTTCTCATATACCCCAATAATGTACTGAGGCGTCTTGTTACGACAGAGCGGTTGTCACGGGTGCTTTTTTCATATTTTCTTGCAAGATGCAAAAGCACTGTGTTGATTGCAATTGAAACACCCAAGAAAAGTAAAATTACAGGGTGTACCATTAAAATAATCCCGCCGTACAGGGCAAAATTTATAACATTAATCGCAAGGGAAACCGTGATTTTGGGAATTGAATGGCACGGTGCATTGTTGCCACCGTTAGCCCTTTCCGCTTTCTCAATAATTCTAAGGGCTTCCGGCTTTTCAAAAAGTGCATAGTCCATCGTTGACTGCTTAACACCCCATAACAGCCGCATACGAAATACACTCAACAACCCTGCACCGCGCTCAACAATTCCGTCCGTATAGTTCTTCAAAAAGCTGACTACGGCAAATGCCAACCCAAGGCTACCCACCACCACAACAAAACGCATCGGGTTTGCATTGTCGGTAATCTCGTCAATTACGGCTCGCGGGATAAATATTAGCAGAAAGTACCATGCTACTTGTGCAAATACGGCAATGAAACAACACAGAAACGCCGCTTTTTTCGTATCCCACAAAAGTCCGAAACTAAACTTAATCGGATTTAGACTTTTCATTGCCATGCCTCTTTCCCACTTGCTTATGCTCTGCGGAGAAACACCTATCGCCTCTGCCATTTCTTCCTGCGTCCATGCTCTATTTTTACGTTGAATCCTAATATTTTCCGAAATATGTACCTAAATATCTCCTTTCAAAAAAATATGGCATTCATTGCTTTAATTATAAAGCCTCAAACACCATAATTCCATATCCCGTTACGGGAATATAATTCAACCCACGGGCGAATTTATATTTTTATATATTACATCACCGCAGGCGAGGCGATTCCAAGCAGGCTCAGCCCTGTTTTAAGCACCTGACGCACGGCGGCGGTAAGAACCAGCCGGCTGAGGCGCAGGGGTTTATTATCGTCCACCAGAATTGTATGCTTTGTATAGAACGTGTTAAACGCCTGGGATAAATCAATTAAATAGCGGGCAATAATGGACGGCTCGTATTTGACGGAGGCATCCTCTATGCGTCGGGGGAAATCCTTGAGCAGACGTAGGATTTCAAAGGACTCGTCCTCGGTCAGAAGCTTTCCGTTAAAGGAAGGCTTTGAGACCATCGCCAAAGCCATTTCGCCAAAATCCAGTGTGCTTTCACCGGAAAGCGCACGGCGCAAAACACTGCACGCCCGGGCGTGAGTATATTGCACATAGGGGCCGGTTTCGCCGTCAAAGCTGAGGGTGCGCTCCCAATCAAACATGGTGTCTTTAATGCGACTATTGTAGAGCTTGTTAAACACCAGCGCGCCAATGCCCACCTGCCTGGCAACAGATTCTTTGTTTGTAAGGCCGGGATTCTTTTCCTCGATGATTGCCAAGGTTCTGGCTACGGCCTCGTCCAAAAGGTCTTCCATTTTTATTACATTGCCGCGGCGGCTGGAGAAGCTTCCGCCCTCCAGTCGAAGCATTCCGTAGGGCACATGCACAAGCCCTGCCGCCCATGAGCAACCCATCAGCTCCACAACCTTCATCCATTGGGCGAAGTGTAGGCTCTGCTCGTTGCCGGTAATATACAGGCATTTGTCGAATCCGAAAGTCTTGTAACGGTCCAGGGCGGCGGCGATGTCCCGGGTCGGATACAGTGTGCCCCCGTCTGAACGGAGTATAAGACACGGAGGCATTCCGTGTTCTTCCAAATCTACTATTTTCGCGCCGTCGCTTTCCTTTAGCAGGCCCTTTTCGGCCAGCTCCTTCGCCACCGCATCCATTTTGTCGGAATAGTACGACTCGCCGCGAATCAAATCAAAGCTTATGCCCATGCGCTGATACAACCTGTTGTATTCTTGCAGGCTAAGCTCTATGAACCACCGCCAAAGCAGCAGCCCTTCCTCGTCGCCGTTTTGCATTTTTACTACCCATGCGCGGGCCTCGTCGTTGAGGGACGGGTCATTGTCGGCTTCCTCGTGGAAGCGCACGTACAGCTTTACCAGTCCGTCGATTTCTGTTTTTTCAATTTCCTCGCGACTGCCCCATTTCAGATAAGCCGTGATTAGCTTGCCAAACTGAGTCCCCCAGTCGCCAAGATGATTTATACTGGTGACATCATAGCCCAAGAAGCGGTAAATATTATCCAGTGATTTGCCAATGATAGTAGAGCCCAGATGCCCCACGTGAAAATGCTTGGCGATGTTGGGCGAGGAATATTCCACCAGTACCCTTTGGCCTTCGCCTTGATTGTGAGACCCGTAGCTTTGCCCGGCGTCCAGCACCTCCACCAAAACATCCGCGGCAAACACCGCCCTGTTCAGAAATATATTCACATACGGGCCCGTTGCCACCGACTCATCCAGCCATGCCGGCCTGTTTTCCAAAAGCTTCGCAGCCAGCTCCTTGGCAATTTGCGGCGGGGCTTTTTTCAGCTCCTTCGCCAGCCGGAAACAAGGGAATGCCAAATGCCCCATTTTGGGGTCGGGGGGTGTTTCTATTGCCTGCAATATCTCTTCCGCCGACAACTGCGTTTGTATGGCCAGCAGCTCGGCCAAGGCTTGTCCATAATTCATATAATTTCCTCCTTAAAGATAAGCTTCTGTTCATCGCGCAATCATTAAAATGAATAGTTCACCAGCACTGCCAATTCCTCCAAGAAATGATTATACACGAATCTTATCAATAAAGCATAGCTAATTAACACACAGGCGATATTTAATACGGGAATATGCCGGTTCATTCCGTATTCCGAAAAAGCCGCCCTAACCGCCCCGTGCAGCACGGCAATAAACACTAATTCGCCAATGAGTATCACAAACTCGCCCATATGTAAACCCCTTTTGCGCAACTTTGTTTCTATTATATGCCTGAAAAGGGGCGATAATCACGACCGCAAAGGTATGTGGCTTTGTCCATGTTATGAACATTGATTTTCGTGTGTATATAGCAATTTTACTTTCGGTAGCCCGGCTTTCGCTCCATACCCCAGCCTAACCGTGCGCGAAAGCCGGACTATGAAAACGAAAATTGCTATAGACGTTTCCGTTGAAAATGGGCTCAGTCATCGCGAAAAAAAGGCTGTCCCGCAAATGGCACCAATGACGCACCGTTCGCAGGAAAGCCCCTGAAAGTCTGCAAAGTAAAAACCGATAGCAATATCCTTATAAAGTTATTGCGACACTAAGAAACTACCATTTCCTCCTGATTGGACGCCCTGGCCACAGTGGGATAAAACAAATCGTCATCGTCGGAATCGTCGAAGCCGGGGGCGTTTTCCACCTCGATGCTGCGGTAAACAGGCATACCTGTACCGGCGGGAATAAGCTGGCCGATGATTACGTTTTCCTTGAGGCCGATGAGACGGTCTTCCTTGCCCCTGATGGAGGCCTCGGTGAGAACGCGGGTGGTCTCTTGGAAGGAGGCGGCGGACAGGAATGAATCCGTAGCCAGCGAGGCCTTGGTAATACCCAGCAGAACGCGGGTTCCGGTGGCGGGTTCGCCGCCCTTGGCCTCGGTTTCTTTGTTAATTTCCTCAAACTCCAGCCAGTCGATGAGAGAGCCGGGAAGCAGGTCTGTGTCGCCGTTTTCTTCTATTTTGACGCGCTTTAGCATTTGACGGACGATTACCTCGATGTGTTTGTCGTTGATGTCCACCCCGTGAAGGTCGTACACGCGCTGAACCTCTTGCAGCATATAGTCCTGAACACCGCGCAGTCCTTTGATTTTGAGGATGTCATGGGGGTAAACGCTACCTTCGGTGAGCTCGCTGCCTGCCTGTATAATGTCACCTGAATAAACTTTTATTCGTGAACCGTATGGTATGAGATAGGCTTTTTCCTCACCTGTTTCGTGGTTGGAGATTACCACCTCGCGCTTTTTCTTGGTGTCATTGACCGAGACGACGCCGCCGAACTCTGCGATGATAGCAAGTCCCTTGGGCTTGCGCGCCTCAAAGATTTCCTCTACGCGGGGCAGACCCTTTGTGATGTCGTCATTGGTTGCCACACCGCCGACCTGGAAGGTACGCATGGTAAGCTGAGTTCCCGGCTCGCCGATGGACTGCGCCGCGATGATGCCCACAGATTCGCCCAAACGGACGGCTCGTCCGCTGGCCATGTTCGCGCCATAGCATTTCGAACAAAGCCCGATGCGACTGCGGCAGGTAAGCACCGTGCGCACGAGTACGCGCTCAATTCCGGCGGCCTCGATGGCCTCGGCTTGGTCGGGGGAAATCAGACTGTCGCCCCGGACAAGGATTTCGCCCGTTTCGGGATGCGTTATATCATTAATTGCCCAGCGTCCACGAATTCTGTCTACCAGAGGCTCGATGACCTCTTCGCCGTCGGTAAAAGCATAGACCTCAAGGCCGGGTTTTTCCGGTTCGTTTTTAACGCAGTCTTCTTCACGGATGATAATATCCTGGCTGACGTCAACCATGCGGCGCGTCAGATATCCGGAGTCGGCCGTACGCAGCGCGGTATCGGAAAGTCCTTTGCGCGCGCTGTGACCGGAGATGAAATACTCAAGCACACTCAAGCCCTCGCGGTAGTTGGAGCGCACGGGAATTTCCAAGGTCTTACCCGTGGGGCTGGCCAGCAGACCACGCATTCCGGCCATTTGCTTCATTTGAATTTTCGAGCCTCTCGCACCGGAATCCAGCATCATGTAAACGCTGTTGTCACGGCTGAGGTTTTCCATCAGGTCTTCTGTGACACGGTCGGCGGTTTGCGTCCAGATTTGCAGAACGCGGTCGCGGCGTTCGTCGTCGGTCATGAGTCCGCGATGGAATAATTTATAGATTTCTTCCACATCGTCGTCGGCTTTTTTCAGGATTTGAGCTTTTGTACCGGGAACCTCCATGTCGGAAACACTCACGGAAAGTGCGGACTGCGTAGCGTAATAGAAGCCCAAGTCCTTGATACCGTCCAGCGTAATGGATGTGTCCACGCTGCCGTGCTTGTTTATACAGCGGTTCACGATTTTGCTTAGCATTTTATTGTTTACAAGGCAGTTGACCTCGTAAGAAAATCTGTCGATGCCGCGGTCGATAAAGCCTAAATCCTGCGGGATTACTTGGTTAAAAATAACGCGGCCGGGGGTAGATTCGATGATTTTTGTTTCCCCTGTTTCAGGGTCCCGGCGGCGAACTTTGATTTTCGCGTGGAGGTCAACCTCTTTGTTGTCGTTGGCCAGCATGACCTCTTCGTCATCCATAAAAACTTTGCCCTCGCCCAATCTGCCATCGCGCTCAAGAGTAAGGTAATAGATTCCCAGAACCATGTCCTTGGTGGGGACGGTAATGGGCATACCATCAGAGGGCTTTAGCAAGTTATTGGGGGCCAGCAGCAAGAAGCGGCATTCCGCCTGTGCTTCCACGGATAACGGTACGTGAACGGCCATTTGGTCGCCGTCGAAGTCGGCATTGTAGGCGGCACACACTAAGGGATGAAGCATCAAGGCGCGACCCTCAACCAGAACCGGCTCGAAAGCCTGGATGCCCAGCCTATGCAGCGTCGGGGCGCGGTTAAGGATAATGGGATGCTCGCGGATTACGTCCTCAAGGGCGTCCCACACCTTGGCTTCGAGTTTTTCCACCATGCGTTTGGCGGATTTTATATTGTGGGCATCCCCCGCTTGCACGAGTTTCTTCATTACAAATGGCTTGAATAATTCGATAGCCATTTCCCGGGGCAGACCGCATTGGTAAATTTTCAGTTTTGGCCCTACTACAATTACGCTTCGGCCGGAGTAGTCAACCCGCTTGCCCAGAAGGTTCTGGCGGAAGCGGCCCTGCTTACCGGTAAGCAAATCGGAGAGGGATTTCAGGGCGCGATTGCCCGGGCCGGTTACGGGGCGGCCACGGCGGCCGTTGTTAATAAGGGCGTCAACGGCTTCTTGAAGCATACGTTTCTCGTTACGCACGATAATATTTGGCGCGCCCAAGTCTAATAGACGTTTCAGGCGGTTGTTTCTGTTGATAACCCGGCGGTACAAATCATTCAAATCAGAGGTGGCAAAACGGCCACCGTCCAACTGCACCATGGGGCGCAAATCCGGCGGGATAACGGGAATAGTGTCCAAAATCATCCATTCCGGGCGGTTGCCGGAAAGCCGGAAGGATTCGATTACCTCCAGCTTTTTGATAAAACGCAGACGTTTTTGTCCCGTTGCGTCCTTTAGCAAATCTTTAAGCTCTTGAGATTCGCCTTCAAGGTCAATGGCCAGAAGAAGCTCTTTTATAGCCTCCGCGCCCATTCCCACCCGAAAAGAGGGGGTACGCTGGCCGTTTATCGTGCGCCATTGGCCGTGTTCGTCCAAAGCGTCGCGGTATTCCTTGTCGGTCATGAGGGTTTTTACTGCAATTCCTGTTTCGCCGCCGTCGAGAACAACATAGGCCGCGAAGTATAAAATCTTCTCCAATGCACGGGGGGACATTCCCAGAATAAGTCCCATTCGGCTGGGAATCCCACGGAAATACCAGATATGCGACACAGGGGCGGCAAGCTCGATATGCCCCATGCGTTCGCGCCGCACTTTTGATTTTGTAACTTCTACACCACAACGGTCGCAAACCACGCCTTTGTAGCGGATTCTTTTATATTTGCCGCAGTGACATTCCCAGTCCTTGTTTGGGCCAAAGATGCGTTCGCAAAAAAGCCCGTCGCGCTCTGGCTTGAGAGTGCGATAGTTTATTGTCTCCGGCTTTTTAACCTCGCCACGGCTCCACTCGCGGATTTTCTCCGGAGAGGCCAGCCCTATTTTTATTGATGAGAATGACATTGTCTGCTCTGCTTTATCCCGGGGCGCGTGTTCCATAAACTCACTCCTCATCATTGAAAATGCCAAAATCGTCGTCGGTCATTTCGTCGTCGCTGATGTCTTCAAAACCGGTCAGAAGGTCTGTCCCAAGGCTGAGGTCAATATCAAAGTCCTCTTCCTCCACATCGGGAATGATATCCGGTATTGCCTCTTCCTCCACATCAGGCTCGACAGCCACCGGGTTAGACTCTTCCGCCAAGTCGATTTCCAGCATGGGTTCGGGCTCCGGCTCGTCAAATCCCGCGTCTTCCGAGGTATCCTCAATGCCCTCATCCTCAACACGGCCACTGCTTGCCACGCCCTCACCGCGACGTACATAACCATGGTCGCCGTCGGACTCAAGGCCCTCGATGTTTACGCCCACCGGCATTTCGTCGCCGTCATCGGTTGACTCTTTAATTTCAACTTCCTTCTCGTCGGCGGATAGGACTTTTACGTCCAAGCACAGCGCGTGAAGCTCCTTGAGAAGCACCTTAAAGGATTCGGGAACACCCGGTTCCGGGATGTTCTCGCCCTTTACGATGGCTTCATAGGTTTTTACGCGGCCCACAATATCATCGGATTTTACCGTTAAAATTTCTTGCAAAGTGTAGGACGCTCCATAGGCCTCCAACGCCCACACTTCCATTTCGCCAAAACGCTGGCCGCCGAACTGCGCTTTTCCGCCCAGAGGCTGCTGGGTTACAAGGGAATACGGGCCTGTGGAGCGGGCATGGATTTTGTCGTCCACCAAATGGTGAAGCTTCAAATAGTGCATAAAGCCCACTGTGATAGGGTTGTCAAATTCCTCGCCGGTGCGACCGTCCCGCACGCGGATTTTGCCTTCGCGGTTAATGGGTACGCCCCTCCATTCGTCACGGTTTTCGATATTTTCTTCCAATTGAGCAAAAATTTCTTCATCTAATATGTCTTGCCATTTCTGCGTGAATTTCTCCCATTGCAGGTTTACATAGTCGTTGGCAAGCTCCAATGTGTCCATGATGTCGATTTCATTCGCACCGTCAAATACGGGTGTGGCGGCCTTCCAGCCCAAGCATTTTGCAGCCAGGCCAAGGTGGACCTCCAGCACCTGCCCGATGTTCATGCGGGAAGGCACACCCAGCGGGTTAAGCACGATGTCCAGCGGACGGCCGTTTGGCAAAAACGGCATGTCCTCCACTGGCAGAACCTTTGCGATAACGCCCTTGTTTCCGTGACGGCCGGCCATTTTGTCGCCCACGGAGATTTTCCTCTTTTGGGCGATGTACACCCGCACAAGCTGGTTGACACCGGGGGAAAGCTCGTCGCGCTTTGTACCCGGGGCAAGGTCGCTGCGGTTGTCACGGGTAAAGACCTTAACATCCACCACGATACCGCTTTCGCCGTGGGGCACGCGCAGGCTTGTGTCGCGCACCTCCCGGGCTTTTTCACCAAAGATTGCGCGAAGCAAGCGTTCCTCTGCGGTAAGCTCTGTTTCGCCCTTGGGGGTCACTTTTCCTACTAATATATCATTGGGGCCAACCTCCGCACCAATGCGGATTATGCCGTCTTCGTCCAAGTCCTTCATTGCGTCTTCGCCCACATTGGGAATGTCGCGGGTTATTTCCTCGGGGCCAAGCTTGGTGTCGCGGGCTTCGGCCTCGTATTCCTCTATGTGAATAGAGGTGTACACGTCGTCACTTACAAGGGATTCGCTGAGAAGAATCGCGTCCTCGTAGTTATAACCCTCCCACGCCATAAAACCAATCAGCGGATTTTTGCCCAGCGCGAGCTCGCCCATTTCTGTCGAGGGCCCGTCGGCAATGACGTCGCCCTTCTTGACAGCTTGGCCTTTATTAACCACGGGCCGCTGATTTATGCACGTGCCCTGATTCGAGCGCATAAACTTTGTAAGCTTGTAAAAATCCTTGCCGCCGTCGATATTACGAACGGCAACGTGGCTGGCCGTAACCTCTTCGACCGTGCCGCCGGCTTTGGCAATCACCACCACGCCGGAATCCAGCGCGGCCTTGTATTCCATGCCTGTGCCCACGACGGGGGCTTCGGTTTTCATTAGTGGAACGGCTTGCCGCTGCATATTCGAGCCCATGAGTGCGCGGGAAACATCATCGTTTTCCAAGAATGGAATCAGCGCGGTGGCCACAGACACGATTTGCTTAGGCGAAACGTCCATGAGGTCAATGCGGGACGGCGGGAATTCCTGAATTTCATCGCGGAAACGCCCGGCCACACGCCGGTTGACAAAATGGCCGCTTTCGTTCAGGGGCTCGTTTGCCTGGGCGATTATATAATTTTCTTCCTCGTCGGCGGTTACATATAGGAAGTTGCTGGTGACAATGGGGGCTTTCCCTTGCTGATGGCTTACGTAACGATAGGGGGCTTCGATAAAGCCGTATTCGTTGATGCGGGCATAGGTGGCCAGAGAGTTTATCAGGCCGATGTTTGGCCCCTCAGGGGTTTCAATCGGGCACATGCGCCCATAGTGGGAGCTGTGAACGTCGCGCACCTCAAAGCCGGCACGGTCACGGGAAAGTCCGCCGGGGCCCAAAGCCGAAAGACGGCGTTTATGTGAGAGCTCATCCAGGGGATTGGTCTGCCCCATAAACTGGGAAAGCTGGGACGAGCCGAAGAATTCCTTTATAGCGGCGGTGACGGGGCGGATATTAATCAGAGCCTGGGGCGTAACGATGTCCATGTCCTGAACAGTCATGCGTTCTTTTACCACGCGCTCCATTCGGGTGAGGCCGATGCGGAACTGGTTCTGCAAAAGCTCGCCCACGGCCCGAATCCGGCGGTTGCCCAAGTGGTCGATGTCGTCCTTGTTGCCCACGCCAAACTCAACGCCCATAGCATAGGAAATGGCCGCCATAATATCCTCGAAGGTTATGGTTTTTGGCAGAAGCTTATTCATGTTCTGTTTGATTTTTGCTGTAAGCTCTTCCTTGTCCGGGGCTTGAAGCAAAGCCTTAAGCACGGGGAAGTAGACTCTTTCTTGAATGCCAAAATCCTTGGCGGAAAGGCCGTAGGGTTCGAGATACTGGTCAATCTCCACGGTCATATTGCTTAAAACGCGCAGAGTGCGGTCTTCCTCAACGAGAATATCCACATGGGGGCAACCCGCGTTTTGAATAGTATTGGCCAAATCTGCGGTAAGCTCCGTCCCGGCCTCTGCCAAAATTTCCCCCGTATGGGGGTCAACGGCGTTGGCAGCCAAAGTAAATCCGCGCACACGGGACTTAAGCGCGAGTTTTTTATTAAATTTATAACGCCCAACCTTGGCAAGGTCGTATCTTTTTGGGTCGAAGAACATATTGTTTAAAAGGGACTGCGCGCCCTCTATAGTCGGCGGCTCACCCGGGCGAAGCCGTTTGTAGGCTTCCACAAGGCCTTCCTCGTGATTTTTTGAGACGTCCTTTTCAATTGTGGCCAAAATCTTGGGGTCGTCTCCGAATTTGGCTAAAATCTCCTCGTTAGTGCTCACGCCAAGGCAGCGCATAAGAACCGTCACGTGAACTTTTCTGGTGCGGTCTATACGTACGTAGAACACGTCGTTGGAGTCCGTATCAAATTCCAGCCACGCGCCACGATTGGGGATAATGCTGGAGGAAATCAGCATTTTACCCACCTTGTCGAAGTCCGTATTGTAATAAATCCCCGGCGAACGCATAAGCTGGCTTACAATTACCCGCTCGGCCCCGTTTATGATAAACGTGCCGTTTTCCGTCATAAGCGGAAAGTCGCCCATAAAAATGTCCTGCTCTTTAATTTCATCGACTTCCTTGTTGTGCAAGCGGCACTTTACACGCAAAGAAGCGGCATACGTCGCATCCCGCTCCTTGCATTCCTCAATTGTGTATTTGGGCTTGTCATCCAGGGTGAGGTCGATTAGGTCGAGCACCAAGTTGCCGCTGTAGTCCGTTATCGGGGATATATCGTGAAATACCTCGCGTAGTCCCTCATTCACGAACCAGTTGTAGCTTTCCTTTTGCACCTCTATGAGGTTGGGAATCTCTAATACCTCGGCAATACGCGAGTATGTCGCCCGTTTCGGGCCTAGGCCTTGCGTTGTGCGCACCCGGTTTTTCTTCACCGTAACAACCCCTTTGTTTATGAGTGTGTAACGCATTTGTAAAAACTGTCTTGATTTTTGGTTTGATATATGATACCCTGTCGGAAACTGTGACATCGTCCCCTTGACAAAATAGCGATAAGAGTTCACAGCGTATCACTTTGCTTTTTTTATGTCAAGCATTTTTTTACATATTAAACACCATAATTTTCCTGTAATTATTCCCGTAAAGGCTGGGATTCATTCAGAAGCAGAGGTGCCCACATTGAAAACTTCCGGACGCAAACATGAAATTTCGGGGGTTGTTGAGGGAAGCATCGCTTGTGAGCTTGGTCTGGCCGACGGAGATTTTTTGATTTCGATAAACGGTGAAAAAATCCGCGACGAGCTGCATTACCGTTTTCTAACGGAAGCCGAATTCCTAACACTGGAAATAGAGCAACACGGAGCCTCCATTACAATAATAGAACTGGAAAAAGACCCTGAGGAGGAATTGGGTCTTCTTTTGGTTTTTCCGGTGAGAAGCTGCCACAATAAATGTGTGTTCTGCTTTGTGGACCAACAGCCGGACGGGCTGAGGGAGTCACTGTATGTAAAGGACGACGACCATTGGCTTTCTTATTTAATGGGGAATTATATTACCCTGACGAATCTGAACGCCGCCGACATAAAACGGATACTCTATTTTCATCTTTCGCCACTGAGAATTTCCGTTCATGCCGCCGACATGGACTTACGCAAAAAAATGATGGGCAGCAACAAAGCGGGCGGTTTATTTAAAAGCTTGGAAACTTTTAGCCACGTAGGAATAAAAATGCACTTTCAGGCGGTGCTGTGCAAGGGGCTAAACGACGGGCACTACCTAAGCGAAACAATCAAAAAGCTTTCCGCTTTGGATGGCGCGGAAAGCCTCGCAATCGTCCCGGCGGGGCTCACCCGCCACAGGGAAGGGCTTTACCCGCTGGAGCAATTTTTGCCGGAAGAGGCGGCGGTCGTAATCGAAGGGGGAGAGGGCTTT
>WQSB01000076.1 GCA_009788085.1 Defluviitaleaceae bacterium | reverse complement strand
GCATTTTGGGCAGGGGACTTTATTATCGTCTATAAATTCCTTCATTTTCTCCGATGACCAGCCCTCCGGAGACTCCGGGCGATTATTGTCCGCCACAAAATCCTCAATCAAATTGTCCGCGCGGAAACGCTCCTTGCAGGCGCGGCAGTCCATCAGTGGGTCGTTAAAGCCGCCAACATGCCCCGAGGCCTCCCATACAGCCGGGTTCATCATGATGGCGCAGTCAATCCCCACATTGTACTGGTTCTCCTGAATAAATTTCTTCCACCATGCGCGTTTTACGTTATTTTTAAGCTCCACGCCCAGCGGGCCGTAGTCCCATGTGTTGGCGAATCCGCCGTAAATCTCCGAGCCCGGAAACACAAATCCCCGGCTCTTTGCCAATGCCACAATTTTTTCCAGAGTTTTTTCGGTGCGTTGCATAAGATACCACTATCCTTTCAGGTTTTTCATATCATATAGCCAAAAACCACCAAATGCAAGAAGCCCCTTCCGAGGCTTCTTTCTTAGAACATAGGTGCTGGCGCGGGTGGTGCTTTACATATGTACATTTATTATGCCCATTCTTTGGTTTTGGGAGATGAAATCGGGCTAGTTGATGCGCCCTGGCGGGATGCTTCCCACATCCCGGCATAGCGATTCATGTCGCTGTTTTGCTCCGTCACACCCGCGCCGGAACAAGTCATATAAAGCCTCCTTTGGCTGTAAATTTTATTATATACTATGAAGGAGTTTTTTTTTGTTGCAAGTCCTTATTAATTTTCTGAATCCCAAATTTTTGAAAAGCCTGAGGACGTCTCCAAATAGACGGCCTCTATTTCGTGGCCGCCAAAGTCGATGTCTGACTCAAGACTGATTTCGAAAGCAACGCAAGTGCCACAGGACGCGCTGACCTTACGCGGAACGGGAATGAGCTTAGCCGTTTCTCCCCGTTCCTTAAGAAAGTTAAAAAATATCAGCGCGTCGTAATGGCTAAAAAATGTCGCGGCGTAGTTACCCACGCTTTACCCTTATTCTAAAAGTATCGTCGGTCTTTTCCGTCTCAACGGAAAGTCCTTGTTTTTTGGCAAAGTCCAGACAATTTTCCCAAGCGTTTTTGCTGTCCACAAGAAATTCCAGAGAGCTCTCTGTTTTTAATGAGCTTTCCAGCATAATCAGCGGCTCGGGACAGGAAAACCCGCGGGCATCAATGGTTGTCATGCTTTTGCACCTTCCTTTTTAAAGAATGTATTGAAAACGGCTACAGCTACCATAATAGCGGCGGCAATAAAAAATGCAACCCTTCCGTTGGGTGTCGTGCCTGCGCCGGATGAAGCCAAGGTGAAATTATGAGCCAGCACCGCGCCAAAAATCATTCCGAAAACAGAAACGGTGGAGTCGGAATTGCCGCTTCCCGCCAGAACAACCTGCCTAAACGGGCATCCCCCCAGCAGAACCGAGCCAAAACCAACCAGGGCCAGCCCTAGGAAATTCCAAAGCCATTCCGTGTGTGCCACAGCCTGTCCCTCAAAGCCCAAATTAAACTGCCCTGCAATAAGATTTCCGATAATCCCCACTACCAACAGCGCGATAAATGCGGAAAGCATCCCGAAGTTTTTGAAAAAGATACTGTCCCGGATTCCCCCCGCAAAGCACAGCCGTGAAACAAACCCGACTCCGCCCATTACAAGCCCCGCAACCAAGGCCATAACCATGGGCGCGCGCATCGAACCCGGCCCCGCTTCCGAGAAAAGCAAAAGCGCGGGAAAGAAAATCAAAGCAGCCAGCAACAACAGACTCATAACCGGCAAAGCAAACCCGTCCGTTTTGGAAACCGTATACGAACGCTTGAGAGAATATCCCTTTTTCAAAAAGAACACCCCGGCCAAAATCCCCACAACAAAGCCGGTCAGCCCGATAATCGCATTAAGGTCGCCCCCGGCGATTCTCAAAAGCATTCTCAACGGGCAACCGAGGAAAATCAACGCCCCAACCATTACACACGCGCCCAAAACAAACCGCGTGACAGGTGCGGAGCCACCCTTTGGCGCAAATTCCCTCCGCGCCAGCGACACAATCAGCGCGCCCAAAATAATCCCTATAACCTCCGGCCGTACATACTGCACCGCTGACGCCCCATGCATCCCCAATGCCCCGGCGGTGTCCCGCAAAAAGCACGCGATGCAAAAGCCCATATTAGCCGGGTTTCCAAAGTGCACCAGCACAATTGAAATAATCGCAGTTAATGCCCCCACAAGGGGCAGTCTCATTTTTTCTACCATTTGTATCCCTCCTATTATTGTGTCAAAATAATACCCTATTCCACAAAAAACTTGAAATATTAATTATTAATATATAAAATGACGTTGATAGAAAATTCAAATAAACACGGAGGCAACCATGCAAGCAATGCGAAAAGTCTACGCCGACAACAGTTCGACATCCTTTCCGAAAGCCCCCGGAGTATCCGACTCGATTAAGGATTTTCTGGACAATGTGGGGTGCAACGTAAACCGGGGGGGATACGAGGCATCCTATAACACGGCATTGGAAATACTGGAAGCTCGAAAGCTTTTGTGCGGGTTGTTTAATTTCAACGAGCCTATTGGCAAGCCTCGAAACGTGATTTTTACGCCGGGCATAACATATTCCATAAATATGATTTTGCAGGGTTTTTTAAAGGAAAACGACCATATAATAACCACGTCCATGGAGCACAACGGCGTAATGCGCCCCCTGCACGAGCTTTCGGAGCGCGGGGTGGACTATAGTATGGCCGAATGCGAGGAGGACGGCACCCTTGACCCGCAAAAAATAGCCTCGCTTTTTACGGCAAAAACCAAGGCCGTAATCATGACCCACGCCTCCAACGTAAGCGGAACGGTTCTGCCTATTCGCGAGGTTTATGAAATCTGCGCGCCCCGGGAAATCAAATTGATAATAGACACCGCACAAACCGCCGGGGAATTGCCCATAGACATGAGCTATGCGGACGCCATAGCTTTCACCGCCCACAAGGGGCTCTTGGCCGCGCAGGGATTGGGTGGTTTTATCATTAAAAGCGATTTCGCAAAAAAAATCACACCAATCATAACCGGGGGCACGGGCAGTAAATCCCATGAAATATTGCAGCCCGACCTTTTGCCGGACAAATTCGAGGCCGGAACAATAAATATCCCGGCGATAATCGGCCTAAAAAAAGCTCTGGAATATATTAAAGCCCAAAACCCCGCCACCATTCATGCGAAAAAAATGAAGCTGACAGAGAGATTCCTTCAAGCTGTAAGGGATATCCCCGGCGTGGTTATCATCGGAAAAAAAGACCTTCAAAACCGCATTTCCACAGTATCCCTGAATTTCAAAACCATTGACAACGCCGAAATTGCCGCCTTGCTGGACAGTGACTATGGCATTATGACACGATGCGGCCTGCACTGCGCGCCCGTCGCCCACAAGACCCTAAAAACCTATCCCCACGGAACGGTCCGCTTCTCCTTCGGGTATTTTAACACCCCCGGGGAAATTGACTACATCGCGCAGGCAATAAAAGAGATTGTTAGGTGACATTATGGACTTTAAGCAAATAGAAGCCTATGTAAAAGTCGTCGAATTGGCCAGCTTTTCCAAAACGGCGGAGGCTATTTTTATGTCTCAGCCTTCGGTAAGCGCGTATATCAACGCACTGGAAAAAAACCTGGGTGTAGTTTTAATCAACCGCCGGGAGGTCACACCCACCCCTGCCGGCAAGATTTTCTATGAGAGTGCCAAGGAGCTTTTAACTTTAAAAACCAATACCGTTGAGCGAATAAAAAACCTTTCCGGCAACCTGTGCGGGGAGATTAACATTTTAGCCTCAACGGTTCCGGCGCAGTACATTTTGCCGGAATTGCTGACTGTATTTGCCAAAACATATCCCCAAATTACTTTCAGCGTAAAGCAGGCCGACACGCTGGACGTATGCCGGGGCGTAGCCATGCAAAAGGCGGAAATAGGTTTTGCCGGGGGCATCGCGGAGGCCGAAAAATGCGAATTTACGGAGTTTATGACAGAGGAAATGGTGCTGATTGCCCCTCCTGGCGAGGATTTTTGCCCCTCCCGGGAATATTCTCTGGATGAAATTTTAAATAATTACCCCTTCATTTCCCGGGAAAAGGGCTCAGGCACGAGGCTTCAATACGACAGCTTCCTTACGTCCCTGGATTTAAGCATAAAAAAACCCCGCGCGTACTTCGACAACACACAAAGCATCATCAACGCCGTAATAAACGGCCTTGGCGTGTCCATTGTGTCCGAGTTTGCCGCACGGGATTTTATCAGCCACAAAATGCTAAAATCCGTCAAGCTGAAAAATAAACTGCCGAAAAGAAAATTTTACTACGTGCTTAAAAAAAATTTCATACACTCTCACTTGGTTGAATTATTCGCTGCGTTTATTAATTCTTCGATTTGAAGCTTTGCCTGTTTATATCTGCTGACAAAAACATTTTGAAGCATCTCGCCCAAAGCCTCGCCTATATCCGGCAGAGTGGTGAAGCTCTGCAAGGTCTCGGATATTTCGTCGATTTCACCTAAATCGAAGTTTTCCAAGGCTGTTTTAAGCTTTGCTAGGCCGTCCTTTAGGGCGTCCATACTTAGGCCGGTATCCGGCTTGGCTGTGTTGGCCGCTATAACCCCGCCTATGTCGTCCAGCAGCTTTTTCAGCCCGGATACAAAGTTTTCGTTGTTGCCTAAAATGAACTCCAAATCTTCTTTTAAACCGGCGGCTTCAAGGATTTTTGCCTCTTCGGAAATTTTTCCCGCACCGATGTTTGCGCAAGCGGATTTCAGCGCGTGTACATAGGTTGTATACAGGGTCAAATTGGAGTCCCTTAGGCAGTTAGCCAGCTCTTTTATTTTCGACAAACCATCCTTGCGGAAAACGCTCAGCGTATCCAGATAACTCACGGCACTGCCGCCGGAGAAAGCGATGCCCTTTGTCACGTCCACATCGGGAATTGATATATCCAGCTTTTCTTCCGGAGGGTCTTCAGTCTGGTTGGGGTCGGCCGACTTTTGCTTTTCTTTGGGAATCCACTTTGACAAGACACCGTTCAGCTTAGAAACCTCAATCGGCTTTGAAAGGAAGTCGTTAAACCCGTTTTGTAAAAACATTTCCTTCGCGCCGACGATGGCATTTGCGGTTAGGGCTATGATGGGCACTTTTGCGTACTTTTCACCCACTCTTGCTCCCATGCCTGCGGCAAGATTTCGGATAATCTTCACGGCTTCAACGCCGTCCATTTCCGGCATCATATGGTCCATCAGAACCAAGTCATATTCCCCCGCAACTACGGCTTCCACGGCTTCCTTGCCGCTTAGGCAGGTTTTTATTGTCATGCCGTAGGGTTTCAGCAGCCCCTGGCCTACCTTTAAATTGGTTTCTATGTCGTCAACCAGCAACACCTTCGCGTCGGGAGCGGTAAAATACTCCTGTTGCTGATTATCCAAGGAATACATGGCATCCCTGCCGCTTAAAACATTCGCGATAGAAATTAAATACGCGGGCATTATAAGAACCGGCAAATTCCCTTTTGTTTCATAGGAGTCTGACATTACCACAACCTTTGCTCTAAGCCCCCGGGTTGTGACAATATGCTGGGCCGTAGCCGCAAAATCCTCCTCGGCGAATATATAAGCCCATTTATTTTCAATCAGCCTGGTGTACAAATCGCCGTCATCGGTAATTATATGAAACTCTGTTTGCAAATCAGCCAAAGTGCGTGCGGCGTATTCCATGTAAATCTGTGTGCTTCCATACAGGAGAACACGCTCGCTTTCAAAATGAGGAGGCCACGCGCCATAGTCGGAGATTTCCTTTTTCTCGCCAAGCCGCTGGGGCAGGCGTATCGTAAACTCACTACCCTCGCCGTATACACTGGTTACGTCAACCTCTCCGCCCATCAGCTTGATTAGGCTGTGGGTTATGGCAAGACCCAGTCCCGTTCCTTCTATGTTGCGGTTCTTCTCCAAGTCAAATTGAGTAAACTCGCCAAAGAGTTTTTCCAAATCCTCGGGCTTTAGGCCTATACCCGTATCTTTTATTTTCATGGTAAGCATGATAGTGTCACCGGCCGACTCGCCCAATATTTCCAAGGAAAAATGACCTTTCTTGGTATATTTTACAGCGTTGGTCAGAACATTTAACAGCACCTGCCTGACGCGCACCTCATCGCCGAACATCTCGTTGGGAATATCGTGCTGCATGTATGCCGCAAATTTTACGTTTGGATTTTGCATACGCATTTTTATTATGCTGATTACATCATGAATGGTTGAGTGGAAAAGATAATTGTCATTTGCAAGCTCCATTTTTCCGCTTTCGACCTTTGACAGGTCTAAAATGTCATTGATAATTGAAAGCAAATGGTCGCCGGATTGTTTTATGGTAACGGCCTGCTCCCTTACCGCGCCGGAAATATCTTCCCGTAGAATAAGCTGCGCCATACCCATAATAGCGTTCATTGGGGTGCGGATTTCGTGGCTCATTTTGGAGAGGAAATCGCTCTTGGCTTTGGAGGCTGCTTCCGCATCCGCCATGGATTGCTTCATATGCCCCACGATATTGCCCGTACTGGAGAGTATTTCGTCATAAATGCCACCCAAGCGCGAATCCTCCAGGCTATATTCAATATCGCCGCGAGTCATGGCATTTTCAGCCTTTTTGAAATTGCTCCGCAGAATGTTCAACACTCGTACCGCTTCCGTAAAGGCGTTGGCAACCTGACCTATTTCATCATTTCTGTTTACCTGGAAAGCAACGGACACATTACCCCTGGAGACCTCTTGGGCACTGACGGCCAAGGCTTCCAGTGGCTTTAGCGATTTATGGATAATCCATACAATTAAGGCCGACGCGAGAATTATGCCGCTTACCGTGGGAACAAGGCCAGTAAAAATAATCCAGTTTGGATTTTCTACTGCGTGGGCGTCAAAGAAACTGACTATCGACCAATTAAGATATGGGTCATGTGTAACGTAGGCGATTTTATCAATGCCCGTAAGGGCGGAATTATGCGCAAAAACGGTATTCATCGGGATTTCGCCAAAGGCTTCTATTACGCCTAAATCATTAACATGCCGACCCATATATGCCTCCGGACGGTTGGAGAAAAAAATCACCCCGGAGCGGTCCGCTATATTAACAAAGCTGTCATATGCCTGTACGAAATCCCGCAAGAAATACGCCAACATTTCGGTATTGCCCGTTATCGCAACCATACCAAGGAAATTTTCGCCATCTGTAACCGGCTTGGAAAATAAAAATTGCAGACGCCCGCCGTCGCTTTCAAACACGGGCGAGACCCAAATCCCTGCCATCTGCTCGTCAAGGTATTCGGAGAACAAATCTATGTCGGGCAACTCTCTATCAATGTTGGCAATGGACACCAGGTTAAAATTCGCATCAAACACGGCTATGTTTTCATAGGAGCGGACGCCGTCAATCTCTTGGCTCATACTCATGTACATATTAAACAATTGCATTTCCAAATCATACCCCGGGTCGGCAAAACCCAGACGGGCATGAGTTGCCACCGAATCCAGCATCCATGTGGTATAAACCATTACCGTGTCGAAAATGCCAAAGGTCATATTTGCGTTGCCTTTTAGACGTTCTTCAAGCAGAAGGTCTATTTGCTCAGTTACTTGGTTGACCCGAACCCATACCACCAGCGTGGTTGCCACAACCATTACAACTATCAACACCGATATAATCCTTGACTTTACCGTCATATTATTAATCAGCTTGTTCAGCATTTAATAACCCTCCGCTCAATCTTGTACATCCGCCGAAATTTTTTCAAATTCGCCGTGAATTTTTTCAAACAAATCGGCCAAAAGAGGGTCAAAGTGGCTACCCTTGCCTTCGAGAATAATGCTTACCGCCTTTTCGTGGGGAAGCGCGCTTTTATATGGCCTCGGTTCCACAAGGGCGTCATATACATCGCCAATAGCCATCATACGCCCAAGAAGAGGGATTTTTTCCTCCTTTAAGCCTTGGGGATAGCCGCTGCCATCCCATCTTTCGTGATGGGCCACGGCAAATATTCTCGCATAGTCCAAGAAGTCCGAGTCCATTGTTTTTTCCTTGAGACGAAGTATTACCTTTTCGCCGAAGCTTGTATGATTCTTTATGGATTCAAATTCTTCAAACGTAAGCTTGCCGGGCTTGTTGAGAATAGCGTCCGATACGGCGATTTTCCCCACATCGTGAAGCTGGCAGGACTGCAAAACCAGCTCCTCATCCAGTGCATTCACTTCATCGGCATATACCCCGCTATCCTTCATTGCATCCATTAGAGCCTTGATATACCTCTGGGTTCTGACGATATGACCGCCGGTAATTTCGTCCCGGTACTCCACCAACTCCGCCATAGTGGAAAGAATCGCGTCCTTAAGCTCCACAACAGTGGCGGTTTTTTCGTCCACAATTTGCTCCAGGTTATTATTAAGGAAGAGAAGCTCCCGCTTCTGTGTAATCAGCTCCCGTTTTTGCTCCTCAACCAGAAGATGGACTTCCAGTCGTTTAAGCAGCAGAGGGGTGGAAAACGGCTTTGTGATATAGTCAATCGCACCCAAAGACAGCCCTTTTAGCTCCATTGTTTCATCGCTTAGGGCCGTAAGGAAAATAACGGGTATGTGTACAGAGTCCTTGTTTGATTTTAGTCGCTGTATGGCTTCATACCCGTCCATTTCGGGCATATTTACATCCAGCAGAATCAAATCCGGCATAAGATTTTCCAGCATATCCAGCATTACCTGGCCGGAGTTTAATGTAAACACATTATAATGGCCGGATAAGGCTTTTTTTCCTATGGTAAGGTTTGTCATGTCATCGTCAACCAAAAATATGGTCTTGCGCTGTTTGTCCATGAAACCTATCCCTTCTGCTCCATTTTTCGTATAGTCTCAATGCCGTCCTCCGCTTGGGAAATTAAAGCCCGGCTGCCCGAACGGTGGCTTCTGGCCTGGGTGAAATATGTTTTGGCGGTGGGTATGTCATTAAGACGCAGGCTCAACTCACCTACTATAACGCAGATTTGCTGAATAGCCTCGGCACTAAGCTCCGTTTTCACAAAAGCATCCAAGTAGGATGTTTGTGCATTTTTTGCGGCAAACAACTCCATCTCTTCATCCGGGCAGTCTTGGTAAAGCCACATCAGGCGCGTCCAAAGCTTTGCCGTGTTCACCTCGCTATGAGCAAAAAACAAGGCCTGGCATTTTAACGCCATGTAATATTTTTCGAATACACCGTTAATTTGTCCTATGTAAGGACTAATCTCAGCCTTGTTCTTTTCGAAACGGGGAAGGACAACGTCTTTGAAGGAGGTGTCAAAATTGCTATAACAGCAGCTGGGGCATGTGTTTATTTCATAATAAACTGTATCAATGCCGTCGTGGCGGTTGCGGAAATCCTTTTCGCGCTGAATAAGCTTAAGCTTGGTCGAGCGCACGGCATTCCCCATAAACACTACACCACATAACGGGCAGGTGATTTTCCTTTCATATAGCAAGCCTTCATTTGGGACGGGTATTTGCAGGTCGTACTTTTTATGCCCTTCCGGAAGCAGGCCGGCCGGCGCGTCGGAGGTGCTCGCCACCAACACCGGAGCCGCAGGCGCAGAAATCGGAGCCACGGAAGCCGCGGGCGCGGAAACCGGAGCCACGGGCACAGAAGCCGCAGGTACAGAGGCCGCGGACATCGGAGCCAGCTCCATGAGTTTAATTTGGTTTTCGACACGCAGAAGCAAATCCACAGGCTGGAAGGGTTTTGTAATATAGTCGCTGACTCCATAATGCCTCGCCACCATCATCGTGTCTTTGTCGGTTATGGCGGAGAGAAAAACCACCGGAATATTAGCCGTTTTTTCATTGGCCTTAAGCCGGGTCAGCGTCTCAAAGCCGTCCATTTCCGGCATACTGATATCCAATAAAATCAAATCCGGATGAAGGTTATCCAGCATATCCAGCAGTCTTTGGCCCGCATTAAACGTGAATACATTGTATTGCTTCTCCAATACCTTTTTGCCTACTATCAGGTTTGTGAGGACGTCGTCCACAATGAATACTGTTTTTTTCTGCTTATCCATAAAAAAAAGCACCTCCTGAACCCATGGTATCACAATAACGCCGTGGCCTCAAGCATCTGTTCCGCGCCAAAAAAAATACGCCCGTGAGGGCGCATTTTTTGAATATTAAAGTCAAGTTTTTACAGCTTGAAGAATCCAACCAGCTGCTGCAAAATTTCCGCTTGGGAGTTGAGTTCTTCGGCGGCGGCGGCGGCTTCTTCGGAGACGGCGGAGTTGGCTTGGACAACTTGGGAAACCTGTTGCAGGCCAATACCCACTTGAGAAATGGCCTCGGCCTGTTCTTGGGAAGCACTGGAAATTGTGTTGACAATGTTGAGGACTTTGTTTGCGTTTTCCACAATGGTGTCAAGGGATTCGGCGGTGGACTGCGCAATAGAAGAGCCGGTGTCAACGGTAGTGATGGAGCTGCCGATAAGCTCGGTTGTTTCGCTTGCGGCGGTCTGGCTTCTGGCAGCGAGGCTGCGGACTTCTTCGGCAACAACGGCGAAGCCCCGTCCGTGCTCGCCTGCGCGGGCGGCTTCAACGGCCGCGTTAAGCGCGAGCAGATTGGTTTGGAATGCGATATCCTGAATTGTCCTGATAATTTTAGAAATATTATTGGAGGACTCTTTGATTTGATTCATGGCGTCAAGGGTTTGCTTCATCGCATCGTTACCTTCGCGGGCGTTGTCTGTGGACAGCTTGGAAAGGCTGTTTGCTTCAGCCGCGCTTTGGGCATTTGCTTGGGTCTGATGGTTAATCAGGTCAACGGAAGCGTTAAGCTCTTCAACGCTGCTGGCCTGTGTGGACGCGCCGTTTGCAAGGTCCATAGCGGATGCAGAAATCTGCTTCGCACCGGAGAGCACTTGGTCGGACGCAGAAGAAATCTCGGACATGGTGCGGTTAAGGGACGATGAAATATTGTTGATGGACTCCTTAATGGCGTTGAAGCTGCCGACATACTCACGGCGGATTGACGTGGTAAGGTCGCCGCCGGACACCCTGGTGAGAGACTCGGCAATTTCGCTTATATAGCCGGAAAGCGCATCAATTGTAGCATTTACGGCCTCTTTAATTTGCAGGAAATCTCCTGCGTAATTGCCCGTAACCTTATTGGTGAAATCACCTTTTGAAAGATAGCTCATAACGTCTCTGATTTCAACGATAGGCGCGTCAACGGCTTGAGCAATCTTGTTAAGGCCGGCCATAACACCGTTCCATCCTCCCTTGTATTTGCTTGCGTCGATTTGGAAGTGCATGTCGCCTCTTTCGGCTGCGGCTTCAATCATCAAGCCTATTTCGGCATTTACGCCGTTGAGGTTAGCCATAAGCTCATCAACGCTTTTATTCATGACGGCTTTTTTACCGGGAAGCGGTGCAAGACTGGCTTTGAAGTCACCGTTATTAACGCTTGCAAGAATGTCCATAAGGTTCATTACATCTTTTACAAAGCCGTCTGTGAAGCCGTTGAGGGATGCAACCATTTCATTGTAGCTGCCCTTGTATTTGGTTGAGTCAACGCGATATTCGATATCGCCGTTGACATTGGCCTCGTGAGCAAACTTACCGATATCGTCAACAATACCTCTTATAATGTTTATAACGTTATAAACATACTGTGTCATGATTCCGGTTTCATCATTGGACAAGTCGCTTCTGAAATTGATATTGAAGTCACCGTTTGATACATTGTCCAAAACCGCTACAACCTCGTTAATCGGCTTGGTCACCAATCTGGCGATAAACAATGCAATCGCAATACCGGCAACCAATCCGATAATTGCTACGGCAATCATTATCGTTATTGTTTGGTTGGCGTTGGCATTCATGTCCGCATAAAGGGCGTCCTTTGTGGTTGAGGCAACATCCATCAATGTATTAAAGTAATAATCAATGTGCGAATACAGATATGCACCATGGTCAAGCAAACTAAGCTGCCTGTTCCTGTCGTCAGCCATTGCCGCAGTATACATTGACTCAAGAACCTCTATCATAAAGCGGTTGTTGAAAGACCTCAGCTGATTTGCGTAGGCCATCAGCTCGGCCGCTCTTGCGGGGTCCATCTGCGGGTCCGTTTGTACGCTGTGCATGTACTCATCCACGTACATGCGCAAATTTTCCCTTACACGCTGGCTTTGGGCAAATATCCCGGGAAGTTCATCCGTCTCGCCGGAGTGGAACGCCATCAAGGCGTTAAGACGCCGCATTTCCACAAGGTCCGTCCGGGCATAACTAAGCGTGTTGTACCGGGCTGTCGGATAATCCATCAGGTATGCCACATCATTAGTCATGTCCATGACGCTGATAATCCCGTACACAGCGATAATTGCGGTTACAATCAGGACCATAATAAATCCTAAAAGTAACTTTCCTCTGATTTTCAAGTTTTTAAGCATGTCTTTCCACCCTCCAAGAATTTGTCCATTACATATGTGCAGACAGGTTTGAAGCCCTTTACAGCCATGCCCCCCTCCTTATGCCCTTTTCACCTAAACTTGCTTTGCGATGCGATGTAAGCAAATAAACTTAAGTAGATAATAGCAGATGACACCGGAGTTTACAATCACAATTAATGCTGTATGTGACTATATATTATTTTTGTCATATTCACCAAAAAGAAAAAAATCGCGTGCGCGATTTTTGTTGAAATTTCAGTACGATTTCTGGCTTATTGTCTATTGTTGTTTGTTTATGTCAAAAGCCTTTTGTTTCATCACGCCTGGCTTTGCTCTTTACCATTTCAAATTCCTAAACTTTACTGTGGCAATAATGACACAGTCTTGTGAAATTAAGAAGATGGGCTTCCGGTATCGGTTGCCCATCTCTTTTTGCATGAAACCTGTTGCATCTAACCGAACCATTCAAGCACGGCCGTTTTAGTGCCCGAGAAGGGACTTGAACCCCCACCCCGTTGCCGGGAGCGGATTTTGAGTCCGCCGCGTCTGCCGTTCCGCCACTCGGGCAGCTTGCCCAAACGATTGTACACGGCATAAACGGTGTTGTCAATCACGTATATTTTATCGTTTTTCGACCACAAACTTGATGGAAGTTTTTTCTTTTCCATCAACCTCTAGCTGTGAGAACGCCGGGATGCATACAAGGTCGATGCCATTGGGTGCGACGTAACCACGAGCAACCGCAATGCTTTTGACAACCTGATTAACAGCAGCCGCGCCTATGGCGTTGATTTCTACTGGCTGATCTCCCCGCAAAATAGCCGCGATGGCTCCCGCTACAGATTTTGGTTCAGACTTTGACGACACTCTCAACACTTCCATACGCTTCGCCTCCTATCACGAAAATTATAGTGTGGAATTCGCTTATTGCATTATAACACAGGCGGGCTACTATTGCGTAAAAAATTCGACATGTCAGGAAATATATTTTCGCATATTTTTCAAAGCGTTTTTTTCAAGACGTGAAACCTGAGCTTGAGAGATGCCAATTTCGTCCGCTACTTCCATCTGAGTTTTCCCCTCGAAGAACCGCAGCGAAAGAATATGCTTCTCCCGTTCGCCAAGCCGCTTTAGGGCTTCGGTGAGAGATAAATTCTCCAGCCACCTGATATCAGTATTTTTTTCGTCGGAAACCTGGTCCATAACAAAAACCGCGTCTCCGCCGTCCTGATATACCGGCTCAAAAAGGCTTACGGGGTCCTGAATCGCGTCCAGCGCGAAGATTACCTCCTCCTTGGGCAACCCCATCTCCTTGGCAATATCTTCGATATCGGGCTCTTTGGCGTTTTTGGCGGTTAATTTTTCCTTAATGTTTAACGCACGATAAGCCGTATCCCGCAGGGAACGACTTACACGTATTGTGTTATTGTCGCGCAGATACCGACGGATTTCTCCTATTATCATAGGCACCGCGTATGTCGAAAATTGCACCCCCTGACTTACGTCAAAATTGTCTATGGCTTTTATTAGTCCTATACATCCCACCTGAAAGATATCGTCCACGTACTCGCCGCGATTATTAAAACGCTGGATTATGCTCAAAACCAGCCGCAAATTTCCAAAAATATATTTCTCTCGGGCTTCCTCGTCACCTTCTTGTATTAGCGCGAATAATGTTTTTTTCTCTTCTCCTTTCAATACCGGCAATTTTGAGGTGTTGACGCCGCAGATTTCAACCTTGCTGCTGTGCATACTTATCCCTCCAATGCTTAATACTACAAGCTTTTCCTAAGATGGATAAAATATACTGGAAAATTATGTGACATTTATCAATAATTACACGGGACGTAATCAAAAAAAAAAAAAAAGCCGCTTTTTT
>WQSB01000075.1 GCA_009788085.1 Defluviitaleaceae bacterium | reverse complement strand
CTCCTTGTTTCCGGCGAATTGCTCCAAAACGCTGAGGTCAACGTCTTTGCCGATTGCGATTGCGATGCGCACCGCTTTTTTGCCCCAGGGCGTAGCCATCAGCGCGTCCAGTCCGCTTTTAAAATCGTCCGTGGGCTGACCGTCGGTCAGAAGCACCAGCACGGGCGGCAGACGCTTTGTGTCCGCCGGAAATTGCCTAAGCTCCCCTGCTACCAATTCGAGTGCCATTCCCATGGCAGTCACGCCACCGGCGGTCAAGTCCGTCCAATTGAAGGTATCAATCGGCGTTGCCGTGGGCACATGCCAAGCCGCGCCGTCGGAAAACTTTACCGCACGCACCATAATAGACGCATTCGGGTTGTCATCCGCTTCCTTGCGCATGTCGGGAATCGTTTGCCGTATGGCATAGTTCAGTGTCTGAATTTTTTCCCCGTCCATCGAACCGGAACAGTCCGCTATCCAGAAAAAATCCAAGATTCGTGAGGACATTTCCCCACCGGGTAAATTTCTTTCGCTCATTTAAAATGCTCCTTCCACGGCCATGAAGCCGCTGCGTTTAATTTGACTCTGCAAAAATTATTGCAGGCAGCATTACTCAATCACTCCTTCCGCCGGCCCGAAGTTTATTTTCGCGCCGCTTACAAGGGGTGCGGTTCTTCCGGGTTCTATGACAGAGGTGTCGCCGCCGGGTTTTGTAAAGCTCCAGTTATCGGCCGTGGAGTTTGTAATTCCCCATTTGCCCGGCTGGGTTGGGTGCTGGGATAATTTCCCGACCACCGTAGAGAAATCAAAATTCCCAAGCAGGTGATGGGCGTAAATTAAGCTGTTGGCGTTTAGCATAACAAGCTGGCCCTTAATATTCAAGCGGGGTGGGGGAGAAATTGCGGCTTTGCACGCCCAACAGACGGGTTTTTTATTGAAGAAATTCTCCGCACCGCAGCCTTGACAAAAGAGAATGCTGTTTCTTAGCTTGGCAAAGGCGTCCTTCCATTCCTTTTCGACGATGCGGGCATGACCGTCGCGTAGACCCTTAGTGAAAGCCTGAGTAAACATCTCGCGCAGATACGGCGGGTACATATGCCAAAAAATAATCGCGTTATCCTGATACCCGGGAATGGGCCGGTTCGATTGGTTCACCGGGTCCCAAATGAAAACCGGGTCGTGGCCGTAGATTTTCTCCATGGCCTTGGCGTCGAAGCATTTGATATTGGCTTCAATAGCACCCTCAAGCGGATGATGCAGCATAAACATGTAAAATAAAAGCACCGCCATGGAATACAAATCCGTTTCCGTGGAGGGACGCTTTTTCCCGGTGATGATTTCCGGCGCGATAAAACGCGGCGTGCCGTGAGTGCTGCTGTCCTTGTCCAAATTTACGGTGACATTGTCGTTGTCGCAGATTAACACGTCTCCGTCGGCGGGGTTAAAAAAGAGATTGCCGAAGGAAATATCCCGGTAACACAGCCCCTGCGAATGCAGACTTTGATATCCGTCGGCCAAGTTAATCCCCGCCATGCACAACGCGCTGAAGGTCGGCTCCGCGCGGCGTTTCATCAGGTCTACGATGCTTTTATACATCGGCGGGCGCAGACGCATTACATAGCCGAAAAGCCCGTCGGCCAAAATTATATCCAGTGGCCATAGAAAACGCTCGTCCGGCGAGCCTCGCTCAATCAGCCGCTCGATAAGCTTCTGCTGATACTTCGTCGCCGAATGCTTGAAATACCATTTCAGCGCGTATCGCTGGCCGGACTTGTCCTCCACCTCATAGACCTCACCCTGCCCACCAGAGGCGATAAAGCGTTTCACCGTGTATGGGATGCGGTGCTTGGACAGCAGTTTTTTCCCGTCTTTTAATGCGTAGACCATAAAGTTCTCCTCTTCTGAAAATTTTTATGAGGTTTATAAAAATACTCATCACTTGCGACTTGTGACAAAAAATTATTTGTACCATCCAAGGATTATGTGCTAGAATGCAATCGTTACAAAAAAACGTAGCGACCGTGAGGTGTTTACCGACACCCCACGGCGAGTGTAGGGATTCGAGACATCACCTAACACACACAGGCTTTCGCCCACCACTACGACCACAGTTTAGCATTGTTTCACCTCTATTTCAATAATGCCTTTTTGTTTTTGGCTTGTTGAATAGGGTGCGTGCGTGCTTTTGGTATATATGTATTTGAGCGAGGAAAATGTTTCTTGGATTATTCAAGGTGTGTAGGTGATGGCAAATTTCTGCCGTCCTTACACACCTTTTTTAATGGCATATCCACGGGGCGAATTTGTTTCTCCCCGTGAGTGTGCCAACATTCGTCCGCAACGGACAGAGGGAGGAAATTGAAATGAAGTAGGCAATAATCAGTTTGCCCCAAGTGACGATTATACCCGCGAGCAGTCTATAACCACGATTTTACGACTTTTCGACACACTGAATTAAGCAAACACCCCTATTTCAAAAGGGTCGTGCATTTCAAATAATATGCACGACCCTTACTGCTTTACATTTCCCAGCTTGCCACGTTAATTTGGCCCTTATTGCGACTAATATCCGGGTGGAGCATTTCGGCCAGAAGCTTGCCGTCGGATTTTAGGCCAAGTATATGATAACGCCCGGCGGCGATTGCCACAATATCCCTCCAGTGAGAAGTTGCGGCCTCTACGCCGGAATCCTGCCAGAAATAGGCCAGAAGGCGCACGGTGCTGTCCTCCATAAGGCCGGCAAAATAATCCGGCGCGGCGGAAATCTGGCGGATGTTCTTCCAGTGGGTGAATCGCTTGCGCATATGATTTTCCTTGCCAACGCGGGCGAGGGTGCCGTCCTTTAGAAGCGCGAGGATACGCCCGGGGGCAGCGTAGGCGATGTCGGCTACGTTTTCGAGATGGGAGACTTGCAGGTCTCCGTTTTTATTATCGCCGCAGACGAGCACACGCCCGTCTTTTTTTATGCCAAATGTGCAGTCCTGGCCAGCTACTGCATGAACGATATTTCGCCAGTGAGAAACCTTGCACCCACCGTTTCGGGCTTGGCCGCAGGCGAGGAGTGTGCCGTTGGTGCGCAGGCCCACGGTATGGCGTGTTCCGGCGGAAACAGACCTGATATCAGTCCATCCCGTGAAATCGCGCTGGCCAAAGTCGTTGCGGCCTATGCCCACGACGGTGCCGTCGGCGCGTAGTCCGACCGTGAAATACGCCCCGGCGGAAACCGCCACGATATCCCGCCAGTCGTAGGTATTGGTATTACACTGCCCGTCAGAGTTGGGGCCGGCGGCTTTCACTTGGCCGTTTCGCAATACGGCAACGGAATGGTAATCCGCCGAAATTCGCCGCGCTTTGTTCCAATTTGTAAAGGCGAGCTTATTTTCCTCCCGTTTAAATTGCGGGCGGGGCACGGTCATCAGCGGACGGCGTTCGTCACCTATGAACGGGCGCGGGTTTACGCGCTCAATTGCAGGCATGGGTGGTTTTGGGGGTGCTTCTTCCGATTTATATACCGCGCCGTCGTCGGAAATATTATAACCCAGCAATATGCTAAAAATATTCAAAACCCAAATTGCCGCAGTTTCGTCTACGGCATAAGTATCCATTAGCTGGCTGGTTAGTCTTGTGCGAACTACCGGATAGGTTTTGTCCGCATATTTTAATTGAAAATATCCCCCGATTTCCAAAAAATTCGCAATTTGGATGCGCTCCTTGCGAAGACTCGGAGCAAGGTCGTTCATTAGGTTTCTCACTGTGGTTAAATTGTAAAAAACACCGTCGCCGTAATTGGCCCGGATGGCTTCTAGTGTTTCCAAAATTCGCTCATCCATTAAACGGAAACCTCATATGCTCCTACGGGATACCAGCCGGAAATATAGTCCATCTCCATTGCTTTATTGCTCCAAAGCCAGCCCATGTGGGTGTACGCCACGTTTAAATTTCCGTCGCGGGTGAGACCAAGCAGACGTTTATAGCCGCCGTAAATGGCTACGATATCGCACCAGTTATCGGCTTGGGTGACAATTCGCGGTAAGTCGCGTTCGTATGGCAGAACCCGCACCGTGCCGTCTGCGTTTAGCAACGCGAAGCAGTCGGACAGATTCACGATGCTAATTACATCACGCCATTGAGCGAAGTAATTTTCTGGCTGGTTGCTTTTATAAATACGCCCGTTTTTCGTGCGGATGATACTGCCGTTTATGTGCGTGGAAATCACCTGCGCTACGTCCTTGCAGTTCAGCAGCCAGATGATTTCGTGTTGCATGTCGTCCTCGGTGACGCGGCCGGCAATTTCCAGCGTGCCGTCGTTTTTTATGCCGATAACACCCTCTGGGTAGGGGGCTATGCTTACGATGTCGTGAAATTCAGAAAGATTCAGCTTGGAACGCCCTGCCGATACCGCCGTGCCGTCATTTAACACACAGATGCTATCGTGGCCGAAAGCAAAAACTGCGCGCACATCTTTTATATGAGAAATGTCACACTGGTCAAAGGCGTTCGAGCCCGCCGCCATAACCGTACCGTCGGCGCGTAGGCCCAAAGTATGCGCGTCTCCGGCTGCAACGGCTACGATGTCGCGCCAGTGACCTGCGTCGCATTGATATTCGGAATTATTGCCTCCCACAAAAACCGTGGAGTCGGCGCAAACGGCTACCGCGTGGCTTTTTCCTATAGCCGCCTGACCTTGCAGATACGCAGCGGCAGTAATTTCGTGGACGCCTGTTTTTTCACGGCCCGGTGTATACAATTCTTCAACATATCCCAAGGCCACGGCAAACAGCCGCACGACCCAGATGGCCGCGGAGCGTTCCATGGAAAAGGTTTCTATCAGGGATTGCACTAATTTTTTCTCCGCCAAGGCATAGGAAGTATACGAGCTCTTAATCGCGTTATAGCCGTCCAGTTCCACAAAAGAACGCACCAAAATACGCTCCCTGCGTTTGGACGGTGCTAAGTCCAGCAAAATCGCGTTGGTGCGTTGCATATTTCCCAAAATTTCATCTCCGTAGTCGTTTATAATACGGGTTAGAATTTCCAGCATCGAATTGTCCATATAGCCATTATATCGTTTACAATACCTTTGGTGCAATAATGTCACTCCCGTTTTTTTAAATATCTTGACTATACACAGGATGAACATTACTATCTCATCAGAGGAGGGGGAGATTGCCAATGTGTAACAGTTTAAAGGGTAGGTTAAGTGCTCCGATTGTCGCAGTATTAGCTCTGGTTAAACCGTAATGCCAATAAAAGAATGCGACATGTACGAACCGGTTCGAAAATTATTATCGGAGCAAGGCTTTATCGTGCGTGGCGAAGTAAAGGACTGCGACATCGCCGCATTAAAAGATGGTTGTTTGTGGGTAGTGGAAATGAAGCTTTACGCCAATATAACCTTGATTTACCAAGCAATCGAACGCCAGTCCGCGACGGATTGGGTATTTGTGGCGATTCCGCGCCCGCGCCGCGCCAGGGACGGAAATTTTTTAAGCTTGCAAAAATTATTAAAGAAGCTGAATCTCGGATTGATAACGGTGGCTTTGGACAGTCCCGTTAAACAGGCGGAGATTCTTTTATTTCCCGGACCCGGCGGACGAAATAAAAACAATAAAAAATCCAACGCAATAAGAAAGGAATTGCTAGGGCGCACAACCGACACCCCAGGCGGTACGACAAAAACCTCCGTAAATACCGCCTACCGCGAGCGTTGCGTGCAAATCGCTTGCCTGCTTGCAGCAAAAGGCCGGCTTCGTGCGAAGGATTTAGTAGAGCTTGGCTGTGAGAAGGACGCAACATTCATTTTGCAAAATAATTTTTTCGGATGGTTCGACAAAGTTTCTCGCGGCGTTTACGAAATTTCAGACGCGGGGCGCGGCTATCTTAGTAATAATGAGGCGTCATCGCTTGTAGCTTACTATCGCATGAAAGCCCGTGATATTTTCTAAGAAAATTGTTTGTGTTTTGCAATAAACATGCTATAATGACGCAAATTTTTATTACTAAGGGGCGTAAAGTATGTTATGTAACACAGCAATTTTTTACGACATTGAGAATTTAATGGGATTATTTAGCGGCAAGACAAATACCGTTCTTCACTTGGATGAAATTTACCGCCGCGTACTGGAAATGGAGGGCGTTCACGGAGTGTCAATACAGCGGGCGTATGCGGATTGGTCGTTGCCGCTGAACCGCAATTTGCGTGGCTCTGTATTGCAGGTAGGCATTGAGCCTATTCAGATTTTCAACACGAATATGCACGATAAAGTTAAAAATTCCGCCGACGTAAGCCTGATTATCGACGTGGTGGATTTAATTGCTCGCCAGCCCGAAATTGAGAACTATGTAATAGCCTCCGGCGACGGAATCTTTGCGTTTTTGGCCAAAAAGCTTCACGAGCGGGGCAAGCGCGTTATCGGCTGCGGCTTTGACAGAATCACAAATATCATTTTCCGTAACGCATGTGATTATTTTATCGCTTTGGAAAAATCCGACGCTTCCATAATTGCCGTCACTAATCGCAGAAAGGGTAAGTCTGTGTCGGCCTCTATAACGGTTTCCGATGATATTCCCGTTGACGAGGTGCAGATTCCCGCCCCCGCCGCGCAAGCACCTGCAGCTCTTAAAGTGCCGAGCAAATTTGCAAAAACAAAATATTCCGAAGCTTTGGTGCAAGCTAATATCGGCATTTGGAAGGATATCGGCGATTCCGCCGGGTGCTTCCACATCGTACGGAAGTTAGTGGAGGCTTTGTTTGTGGAGTCCACAAAAGATTTGCCGGGTCTGGAAGTGTCCGTGTTTGTCACATATCTGGGACATTACCTGCCGGGCTTTAAGGTCACGCGCCACGGTTTTAAGCGCGTGGGCGAATTCATGCGCTTTATCCTGACGGGAAGTCCCTATTGTGTCTATTCTGTAGAAGATAATGTACTGCTGATGGCATCCCGCGCGGCTGCAAAAGGCAATATCATGGAGGACGTGAAGGGTCTGTTGATTACCATGCACGATGGCAGCCGGTATAATTCCATTTTTAATGTGCCTTCAGGGGAATCCTTTATCTATTCAATCACACCGCCCGCAAAAGAAGAGAAGCCCCCGGCAAAGCGCGGTCGCAAACCCGGCCGCAAGCCTAAAGCCGTCGTAGAAGCCGTAGCCGCAACAGAAGATGCTGAAAAGCCCAAACAAAGAGCAAAGCCTGGGCCAAAAGCAAAACCTAAGACTAAGCTTTCTGCCGTGCCGGTTGTTGTACCTGATATCAAAGTGGAGGGCTCTATCCGCAAATGGATTAAAACACAATTCGAAGCTCTTTCCGAGGCGGACGCATTGCCACTTAGCGAAGTGCGCAGACTCACCAGCACGGACTATTGTCAAACTACCTTTGGTGTTCGAAATTCTATTTTACGCGAAATTGAAACCCGCAGTAAATTAGACGAACAGCGCACCGCCAACGGAAAGATAAAATACTGGAAGGAATCATTCCGCTTTAACGGACGCACCTATTTGATTTATAAGGAGTGGGTCGCAAGCCTGCATCAGGAGCGTTTTGTGGCGTGGCTTGCCGCTCATAAGAAATGATAAGCAATAAAAAACTGGCAGTGGCGGCCTTTGTAGGAACTTTAGCATTGGCCGCGCTGCTATTTTTGATATCTCCGTTTTTTCATATCGGCACGGTAATAATTGAAGGAACGTCTACAGTCAGCGTTAGGGAAGTGACTGAAAGACTGGAGATTCAAAGGGACACGAATTTATTATTTTTCAACACCCGTGCCGCTCGGCGAAGGGTTATGGAAAATTTGTACATCGGGGATGTGGAATTTCGAAGAGGTTTTCCGGACAGATTGTATGTAGACGTTCGGGAGCGGCGGCTGGCGGCGTATGTTCAGCATACTCCTGGAAGCTTTTTATTTTTGGATTATTTTGGCAGGGTCTTAGAGGTCAGAAGCTATTTCACTCAGCCCCTTCCTATATTAGAAGGCTTGCAATTCACACGCTTCCAATTGGGTGAAATTTTGGAAGTTCCCGACCCCGTTGCGTTCAGTGCGGTTGTGCAATACGCTCAGTTTTTGTATCAGCATGGTCTGATTGACCGTGTGACCCATATGAATGTTACAGACGCTTCCAATATAAGGATTTTGGTAGATGGGCGTATGGAATTTAATGTAGGAAATGCCGTTCGCGCAGACGAAAAAATCCGCACGATTATTGAAGTTCTTGAGCAAATGCCAAACCCGGAGGTTATAAGCGGATTCATGTGTCTCCGTGAAATTCGCAGTGAATTTGTTTTTGTCGTTTTACAATAAGAAAATGCTTGCGCTTGTCGAACAAGCAATGTATTATTAATGGACAAAATCTTAGACAAACTTATGGGGGGTACCCACATTGATAGATATTGACAATGCCCAAGATTTGCAAGCACGAATTAAAGTTATTGGCGTAGGTGGAGGCGGGAATAACGCCGTAGACCGTATGGTAGAAGAAGGAATTGAGAATATTGAGTTTATCTCCGCAAATACCGACAGCAAGGCGTTGGGAAAATCCAAGGCCTCCGTTCGTATACAATTGGGAGAAAAACTGACCAGGGGATTGGGTGCGGGAGGAAAGCCGGAAACAGGGAAACGCTCGGCAGAAGAAACCCGCGATATTTTACAAAACGCTATCCAGAACACGGATTTATTATTTATAACCGCCGGAATGGGCGGCGGCACAGGAACGGGGGCTGCCCCCGTTATAGCCGGAATTGCCCGCGAAATGGGCATCCTAACTGTGGGCGTAGTGACAAAGCCCTTTGCCTTTGAAGGCACGCCCCGTATGCGCAACGCCATGGAAGGTATTGAGGCCTTGCGTAAAAATGTTGACACTTTAGTAATTATTCCCAATGAGAGGCTTTTATCCCTTGTCGGGGATGATGTTTCGCTTGTAGATGCTTTCCGCCGCGCAGACGAAGTTTTGCATCAGGGTGTTGTGGGAATCAGCGGCGTGATTTTGGGCGATGGCTTGGTAAACCTTGACTTTGCTGACGTCCGCACCGTTATGCAAAACCAAGGTGTCGCACACATGGGCATCGGTCGCGCCTCCGGCAAAAATAAAATCGAAACCGCCGTCAAAGAAGCCATCAACAGCCCCTTGTTGGAAACCTCCATTCGTGGGGCAAGTGCGGTTATTATCAGCTTCACAGGTGACCGCAGCATGAGTCTCAACGGCATCAGTGCCGCCTCTACTTTTGTCGGTAACGAGCTTGACGAAGAAGCCATCGTTATGTTTGGCGCGACAATAGATGAGGATTTAAAGGATGAGGTTCAGGTAACGGTTATCGCTACCGGGCTTAACGAACCCTCTGAGAAACCGCAAAAACGCCATGTGTCTTTCAGCAGTGACACGCCGGATGATGATGATGCTCCGGAAATCCGCGCCGCTATTGAAGAGCGCGAAGAACTAAAGCCTATTCGCGAATCCAATTTCCGCTTGATTAACGAGGATATTACGCCACCCTTCCTCAGAGACTGGAAAAAACGCACCGAGAAAGACGGCCAAAGATAGTGTCTTGACGCAAATGCATAAAAAATGTAAAAAAGTCCAATCTAATTCTAAATAGAATCAGAGAGGACTTTTTATAATGAAAAAAATTCTTAAGTTTGCGTTGGTTCTGGCGTTCTGTTTCAGCATAGTACCCAGCGTCTACGCACAATCTAGTGTCACAATAGACGCTAAAGCAAGCTTGTTGATGGAGGCGGAAACGGGCAAAATTTTGCACGAGTTTAACGCCCACGAAAAGCTCGCCCCGGCAAGTGTAACCAAGGTTATGACAATGCTTTTGATTTACGAGGCGTTAGACCAAGAGCGCGTTAAGTGGGATGACCTTGTAACCACCAGTGCGCACGCCGCGTCTATGGGCGGCTCACAAATTTTCCTTGAGGTTGAAGAAAAACAGACCGTGAGGGATTTGACAAAGGCCATAGTCATCGCGTCGGCTAATGACGCCGCCGTGGCCATGGCGGAGTTCATCGCCGGAAGCGAGGAGGCTTTCGTCACCCAGATGAACAAAAAGGCCGCCGAGCTTGGCATGGAGAACACGAAGTTTGTAAACTCCTGCGGGCTGGACGCGGACGGGCATCTGACCACGGCTCATGATATCGCGCTTATGACCCGGGAGCTCATTTTAAAATATCCCGATGTGTTTGATTATACCAAGATTTGGATGGATTCCATCACCCACAAAACCGCTCGAGGCGAAGAGGAGTTCGGTCTCACCAATACCAACCGCTTAATTCGCAGCTATACCGGGGCTACCGGACTTAAAACCGGCTCAACCTCACAAGCCCTTTACTGCATTTCCGCCACCGCCGAAAAAGAAAACATGCAGTTAATCGCAGTTGTTTTGGGTGCGCCGGACCCCACGGTTCGTTTCGACGGCGCGATGAAAATGTTGGACTTCGGTTACGCCAATTATACACTCGTCGCCAAGGAAGAAGCCGGTACACCCATGGGCGAAATCAAAATTTACAAAGGCAAGGTTGAGTCTTCGCCCGTAGTCATCAAGGAGCAGACAAATATGGTTGCACCCAAGGGTAAGCATGTGCAGCTTGACGGCGAGGTGGTAATTTTCGCACCCCTTGACGCTCCCGTTAAAGCCGGCCATACCGCCGGTGAGGTCATTTACACATGGGAGGGCCAGGAAGTCGGACGCAGCCCGCTGATTATACCGGAAGATATCGCAAAGGCTTCCCCGGCGGACATGATGGAGAGAATGTTTAAACGATGGATGTTTAACGATGAGGTAAAGAAAATAAAAGAATAAACCACTTTGCAAGAAGTCTATTTTGGGAATTTTAAATAGTAATCCTGATGGATTTTCAGCAGCTCAGGGGTATTCAGCTCATAGGGGCAGTTGGCTGTACAATGGCCGCAGACTGTGCAATCGTTGATGCGGCGCATGTTTTCTTCCCATTCGGGGGTTAGGAAAGACTCCTTGCTCATCCGTCCCAGCAGAAAGGTCATTCTGGCCGCCATGGGAATCGGGATATTTGCGGGGCAGGGCAGGCAATATCCGCAGGCGCGGCAGAAAGCTTCCGCCAGCTCGGCCTTATCCTTGGCGATTTCTTTTTTCAAGACCGAATCAAGAATTGGTGGTTTTTTTTCATATGTGATGATTTCCTCTAGCTCATGCATTTTCTCAATGCCCCAGATGGGAATGACATTATCATATTGCCTTAAAAACGCAAAGGCCGCTTTTGCGTTGGTCAAGAGTCCGCCGCATAAGGCTTTCATTCCCAGCAGGCCGACGTTTTCTTTGCGGCACAGCTCAACTAAGTCCAATTCGTCGTCGGTTGAGATGTGAGAGATAGGGAACTGCATCGTAACGTACAGTCCGGATTCAACCGCTTCCCGCGCGACGTCCAGCTTATGTGCCGACATACCTATAAAACGGATTTTGCCTTGGGACTGCGCCTTTTTCAGGCAGTCGTAAAGCCCGTCCTCCCCGCCGGGGCGCGGCACAAAACCCGGGTTGTGAACCTGAAATACATCGATGCAGTCCGTTCTCAGCATTTTCAAACTGTTCTCGATATGCTCCATAAGTAGCTCCGGTGTTTTCGCACCGGACTTTGTACATAACACGATTTTGTTACGCACATCACCCAAGGCGATTCCGATTCGGTCTTCGCTGGTGGTGTAGCCGTTGGCCGTGTCGTATAGCGTAATGCCGCTTTCATACGCGCGACGCAAAATGGCCGTGCTTTCCTCATAAGAAACGCGCTGGATGGGTATGCACCCGAATCCCGTGCGGCCGACGCACAATTTCGTGCGCCCAAAAAACATTTGTTGCATAAGTACCTCCTTATATTTTCACGCCAGCTACCAAATTATCACGCCTGCAAATGGATTATAAAATAAATTAGGAAAGGATAGCAACAGGCAAATAATCGTCGTTGTACGAATGACGTCGGGGCCGTCTCGCCAACGGCATTGGGCACCAGGAGTGTGCCCGAGACGGCCCCTTTGTTTGTTTGTTGGAGCTTTACCCTTTTTCGTATCGCTTATAAGCGGCCAGTCTGCGGTTGGCGTCTTCCTCGCAGATTTTGAAGAGCCGCTTGGCCTCTTCGGGGAACTGGCGTTGAAGCACGGTGTAGCGGGACTCGCCGCCGATGAATTCTTGGAAGCTGGCGGAGGGGTCCTTGGAGTCCATAATAAAAGGGTTTTTTCCCTCAAGCTCAAGGGCGGGGTTAAAGCGGAAGAGATGCCAGTAGCCGGCTTCGACGGCTCGTTTCATTTGAAGCTGAGCGTTGGCCATTCCGCCGGGGATGCCGTGGTTAATGCAGGTTGCGTAGGCGATGACAATTGAGGGGCCGGGATACGCCTCGGCCTCCTTGATAGCCTTGAGGGTCTGGGCGTAATCCGCGCCCATGGCGACTTGCGCGACGTAAACATATCCGTAGGTCATGGCCATTTGGGCCAAATCTTTTTTGCCGATTTTTTTGCCGCTGGCGGCGAACTTGGCCACGGAAGCGGTTTGAGACGCCTTGGAGGATTGCCCCCCGGTATTGGAGTAGACCTCGGTGTCCATGACGAGCATGTTCACGTCCTCGCCGGAAGCGATTACGTGGTCGAGGCCGCCGAAACCGATATCATATGCCCAGCCGTCGCCGCCGAACGCCCAAACGGACTTTTTGACCAGCATGTCGTCCTCGTTGATGATGTGCTGCAGCAAAGCTTTGGCCTCGCTGCCCGCACTGACCATGGCGGATTTTACTGCGGCTCGAACTTTTTCGCTGGCCACTTTTGAACCTTCGCCGTCATTGAAATTATCCAGCCATTCCTGCCCGGCGGCTTGAAGCTCTTTGGTGAAGCCGGGAAAGCCTGCCGCTGTGCTTTCAACGATTTTAGTAATTGTATCCCGAAGCTTGTTGCGGCGTTGTTTTACGGCCAATTGGAAGCCAAGGGAAAATTCCGCGGTGTCTTCGAAGAGAGAGTTTGCCCAGGTAGGGCCTTGTCCCTTGGCGTTGGTGGTGTAAGGCGTGGACGGCGCGGAGCCGCCCCAGATGGATGAGCATCCCGTGGCGTTTCCGATATACAGGCGGTCGCCGTAAAGCTGGGTGATGAGCTTGGTATACGGAGTTTCGCCGCAGCCCGCGCACGCGCCGGAGAACTCCAAGAGCGGCAGCTCGAACTGGCTGTTTTTGACGCTGGAGAACTTGTCAAAGGGATTATCCTTGTGGTCAAGGGCTATCAGGCGGTTCCAGTTGGGAATTTCCTCCGCTGTACGGGTTTCGATGGGCTCCATAACCAGAGCCTTTTCGCCTTTTTTGCCGGGGCAGACCTGGGCACAAACACCGCAGCCGTAACAATCCAGCGGGGAAATTTGAATGCGGTATTTGTATCCCTTTTCCTGTGCCTCTTTGCCGGTTGCGTTAAGTGCAGTCAGCCCGCCGCATTCTGATTCATCCAACAGAAACGGCCTGATTGTGGCGTGGGGACAGGTGTATGCGCAGAAGTTGCACTGGATGCAGTTCTCCGGGACCCAGCGAGGCACGTCCACGGCAACGCCTCTCTTTTCGAAAGCGGCTGTGCCTTGGGGAAAGGTTCCGTCCTCGCGACCTTTAAACGCGCTCACGGGTAGAGCCTCGCCGCGAAGGGCGTTGATTTCGCGATGCACGTCTTTGATGAAGGGCGGAAGCTTGCTTAAATCCGCGTCCTCGGAATCTGGTGCGGTTGCCCAATCGGAGGGAATTTTAACCTCTCGAACATTTTCGATGCCGGCGTCAATGGCGGCAAAATTTTGGTCCACGACGGCTTGGCCATAACGGCTGTAGGAGCTTTCCGCGGCAGCTTTCATAAGCTTTACCGCGTTCGGCAAGGGTATTCCAATACCTTTTTCCGTCAGTTTAAAGAATGCGGATTGCAGAATCGTGTTAATCCGACGACCAAGGCCGATTTTTTTTGCCAGCTCAACCGCGTTTACCGTGTAAAATTTGATATTTCTCCGAACCAGCTCGCGTTTCATTTGGCCGGGCAGCTTGTCCGCCAGCTCTTCCTCGCTCCACAGGCAGTTGAGCAGAAAGATTCCTCCGGGCTTGAGCTGGCTGACCATATCGTACTTGTCCACATAGGATGGGTTATGACAGGCCACGAAATCAGCCATTTTCACCAAATAAGTTGAACGGATGGGTTGTTTTCCAAACCGCAAATGGCTTTGGGTCACGCCGCCGGATTTTTTCGAGTCGTAGGAAAAGTACGCCTGCGCATACATATCAGTGTTTTCGCCGATAATTTTAATCGAATTTTCGTTCGCGCCTACGGTGCCGTCCGCGCCGATTCCCCAGAATTTCGCGCTGTACGTGTCGGCAGGTACAGTGTCGAGATATTCGCCAACGGGCAAGGAAGTGTTGGTTACATCGTCAATAATGCCCACGGTGAAGTGATTTTTCGGCTTGTCCAGCTTCAAATTGTCAAACACAGCCACAATTTGAGATGGGAAAACGTCCTTCGAGCCAAGACCGTAACGCCCCGCAATAATTGTAGGCACATTGCCGCCCTTTTCATAAAACGCCGTGCATACATCCTGATACAAAGGCTCGCCGAGCGCGCCGGGTTCTTTTGTTCTGTCCAAAACGGCGATTTTTGCAGCGGAGGAGGGGATAATGTCCAGAAA
>WQSB01000074.1 GCA_009788085.1 Defluviitaleaceae bacterium | reverse complement strand
ATCTTCCAGTTTACCTTGTTTGGTACGGATTTCACCTTACCGCGTAATGGTTTGTTTATTATTTTAACGGCGGCCGGCGTCATTGGCATTGTGTTTCTCGCGCTGTACAAAACAAAATGGGGACTGAGCGTGCGCGCAACAGCCTCAAACAGTGTTGTTGCCTCGATGATGGGCGTAAACACTAAAGCTTTGACGGCGTTGAGTTGGGCTGTTTCCAGCGCGTGTGCTGCTCTTGCGGCAATATTGCTTGGTTCTCAAAACACCTCTGTTGACATCAACATGCTTGCGGTTGTGGGTACAAATTCGATGCTTGCGTTGGTTATCGGCGGGTTTAATTCCTTTGCCGGTCCGATTGTGGGCGCGGTTATAATTCCCACTGTGCTTGCAGTAATGGCGACGTTCAGCGGCTTGTGGGCAAATGTTCTTATGTATACCTTTGTACTTTTGTTGATTCTTGTGAAACCCCATGGTCTGTTTGGCAAAAAGACTATGGACAAAATTTAGGGGGTGAGGTTTTATGCAAAATAATTATAAAGCCCTTGAAGAATCTTTAAAACCTCGCTATTTCCAAAATGCCGTCAAGCATCCCGCAATTGGATACATACTGCTTGTAGTATTTTTGATATCCCTACAAATGTCATTTATGATGGGCATTGGACCTATAACCCTAACAATCAGCCGCACGATTGCTTTGACCATGATTTACACCGTGGCGGCTATGGGCTTGGGTATTTTGGTAGGAATAGCAGGGCTTGTTTCGCTGGGAACAGCGGCGTTCGTAGGCTTTGGCGCGTATACAGCGGGTAATCTCTTGCGTACCTTCACAGGCATCCCGTTCACCCTGGTGGTGCTGATTGCCATTGCGGTGGGTGTGATATTGGGCGCGATTATAGGGTTTATCTCTCTTCGTGTGCGTGGTTTGTATCTTTTGGTTATCACTATGGGTTTTGCCACGGTAATGCAGGAGTTCTTCCAAGCACCAAATCCGTTTACCGGCGGTTGGACGGGTATCACAAGAGTACCCTTCCCAACGATTGCAATGTTTTTACAGCTTAATCGAGAAACCGTATTTTTCCTTGTACTTATTATTATGATGATTTTGGTCAAGTTGACCTTAAACATCCTCAACAGCCCCATGGGGCGCGCAATGGCGGCAATGGCAAGCAGCGAACCTCTGGCTCAGGCAATGGGTATACAATTGTTAAAATATCGCGTTTTGGCATTTATCATTTCCACGGCATACGCCACGATTTCCGGGGTGCTTTTGGTAAGCTCTCTTGGGGCGGCGACGCCAACTAGTTGGACGTTTATGCTTTCGATGAACCTTTTGGCTGTAATTATTTTAGGGGGTGGCGTTAAGCCTCACTCCATAATGCTGGGCGCGTTCTTCGTGTTTGGCATGGACGTTATTATCTGGCAAAGATTTGAGTTTTTCCAAAGATTCCCGGGGCTGGTTATGGTGCTTGGTGGTATCTTGATGATATTAATTTTTGCAAAATTCCAAGGTGGGCTGACCAGGCTGATTAATGAAATCAGGTTCCTTTTCATCAGGCTATTTATGAAATGGAGAGTTTTTAAATACGGACCGGAGGTATAGAAGGGACGAAGTTAAAATATGGACCTGAAGTATAGAATGGGAATCGAGCGACTTGTAAAAAAGCGCGACAAGGTCTATAGCGAGATATCGTACAATAATCGGTATCTGGAACTTGTTGAGAAAGAGATTGACGAAAGCAACGAGAAGAAGCTCAAGGCTTTTGAACTAAAGTCCAAAAAGCGGCTTTTGCCTCTTGAAATGGCAGCAACTTCTGATGCGATTGTAAACAAGGAGCTTAGAGCCGAAGCTCTTGATGATTTTATCAAAAAGCAAAACATGCCACGCCGTGCCGTAGCGCAAAGCGCAAAGCGCAAAGCCGCAAAGCAAGGTCAAGGGGCAGGTGACGCCTATCGCAGTGCCGAACTGGGCAAACTTGACAAAAAGTTGGCGGATTACGAGGCATCGCTTTTAAAGAAATATCCTGATGTAGCAACTACGCCTCCTAAAGGCGCGGACGCGGAATACCAAGCTGCAAAGCAGGAGGAAGAAGCAAAACGAGCCGGTCTTGAAAAGCACTGCCTTCATGTTAAAAATACCGAAATGGCAAAGATTCGCAGTCGGGTTGACGCTAAAAACGCAAAGCTTCAGGTTGCTCTTGACGCTTCCAACAAAGAGCTGAAAAACCAAACCAGTTCGCTGGCAGAAAAACTTGATGACGGATTGATTATGTCGATTAAAAACATGAAAATGTACTTCTCGGGTATCAAAGCTGTAGATGATTTAAGCTTTGATATTAAAGAGGGCGACATTTTTGGTCTTATCGGTCCTAATGGCGCGGGCAAAACTACGCTGTTTAACTGTATCACGCAGTTTTACAAGGCAACCGATGGCGAAATTTATTATCGCGACCGTTTTGGCAATGTTATTGATTTGCGAAATTATCAAAGCCATGATGTGGCTCGCACCGGCATAGTTCGCACATTTCAAAACTTAGCAATGGTGCCGCTTTTGCCGGTTATGGACAATTTGATGATTGGAGCGCACATTTATTATAGCTCCAGCCTGTTTCATCAGTTTTTGTTTACAAAGAAGCTTAAATATGAGGAAAAGGCAAATCGCGCTCTTGCACTTGATGTTTTGGGGCGTTTGGGTTTGGAACAGTATGTAAATGCTTTGCCCATGAATCTTTCCTACGGTATTTTGAAAAAGGTGGAACTGGCGCGGACGCTTATGAGCAAGCCCAGGCTAATCATCTTGGACGAACCTGCCGCCGGACTTAATGACACCGAAACAGAAGAATTAGTTGAGGTTATTCGCAAAATCCGCAGTGACTTTGGTTGTACTATTTTTCTTGTCGAGCATGACATGAACCTTGTAATGAATGTTTGTGACACAGTTTGCGCTATTTCATTTGGTAAAATGCTTGGAATCGGCACTCCTGAGGAAATTCAGAAAAACCCGCTTGTGCAAAAAGCCTACCTCGGGGAAGATGAGGAGGGAAAGTGTGAAGAATAATAACCTGCTGGAAATCAGAAATTTGTCCGTTAGCTACGGGGCTATACGTGCCTTGAAGGGCATAAGTATGGATGTACCCACGGGCAAAATTGTGGTGGTGCTTGGTGCAAACGGCGCGGGAAAAACAACCATGATGCGCACACTTTCCGGGGTTGTGCAAGCATCAACCTCCGGCGAAATTTTATACAAGGGGCAGAATATCAAAAGCAAGGAGGCCCACCGTATAGCACGCATGGGCATATCCCAGTCGCCCGAGGGGCGGTATATTCTTGCCGGGCTTACTACAGAAGAGAATTTGAAGGTTGGCGGTGTGTCCGTTCGTGGTAAAGCCGCCTTAAACGCAAGCTTTGCCGAGGTTTACAGCTTATTTCCCATTTTGGAGGAGCGCAAAAACCAACAGGCAACAACCCTTTCCGGCGGCGAGCAGCAAATGCTTGCAATCGGCAGGGCACTAATGATGAAACCTCAGCTTTTGCTGCTGGATGAACCATCCTTGGGGCTTGCACCCTTGATTATCAAAAGCATCTTTGAAGCGGTTAAGAAGATTTCAGCTTCCGGCGTAACTGTTTTGATGGTTGAACAAAACGCACGCCAGTCGCTTTTAATCGCCGATTATGCATATGTTTTAGAACTTGGCAACGTCAAGTCCGAGGGAAGTGCGGATGAGCTTTTGGCTGATGAAGAGCTTGTTAGCGCGTACCTTGGGAAAAAGAAGTAGACCAAAACATCGCTCAAAGCGCGATGCCCGCAGCAATGCACCCGGAAGAAGCCGGGCAGCCCGAAGGGCTGTTTCCGCGAAGCGGAAATGCTGAGAAGTGAGGAAGCAGAGCGTGGATTCACTCCATGCGTAGCGGCGGGGGTTTAGAGGCAAAGCCCCCATTTAAAAGGAGGATTTTAAAATGATGATGAGAACCATCAAAAAAGCAGTAGCACTTGCCTTGGTGGCAGTGTTGGGTGTAGCCTTGTTAACCGGGTGTAATACAAACGGTGGCGACGGCGTTCATGCCCAAGGTATAACTGACGATGAAATCCGCATTGGTATGGTTTTTCCGGTTTCCGGTTGGGCAGCGTTTTTTGGTGTGCCTATCCATGACGGAATTGAAGCTGTTTTAAACCGTGCTAACGCCCACGGCGGAATTGGCGGCAGACAAATTAACTTTATTTTCTATGACGACCAAGGGCTTCCCGAAGTTGGTCACGTTTTAATCGAAACATTGTTGGAAGAAGACCGCGTGTTTGCTTTGATGGGCATAAGCGGTGGTCAGGCTGCCATGTCTTTGGACTATATGCTTGACTTTGGTGTGCCGATTCTTAACATCACAGGCGGTGCAGGCTTCTTGTACTCCGAGTATGACCCGGGCAGTATGCTTTTTAACATTCAACCATCAAACAACATTGACAGCCCGCTTCTTCTTGCAAGAGCCCTTGCAACCCCCGTTTTCGGACCTAACAGAGACCAGTATCTTCCCGAAGACGGAATTATCGGCTTTTTAACCGCTCCTACCGAGGCAGGTTTCGAGCTTGCTGCGGTGCTTGAATCAGTTGCAACTGAAATTGGTGTTCGTGACCGTATTATTGTTGATTTTGCTACTGCGGACATTTACCCAACAATGGTTCATCAGATGATGACCGCCGGTGTCAGCACATTAATTTATGCAGGTATGGGCGGCATGGCTATTTCTGCCGCAATGTATGATGCAGGTTGGTATGTTCCGTTGTTTGCAACCTATGGCTTATCCACAATTACTTCTTGGTCAGTTGAAACTTATAGCCCCCAACGTCCGATTTTTGCAAACATTTGGGCAGAAGACACTTCACCTCAAGCACTTGAAATGTTGAGAGATATGCGCGATTCTTTAAACTATCTTCCCCGCATCAGCTCAGCAGAAGCTGATGGATATATCGACAACGGCTTTGCCCGTGCAGGATACTTGACGGGCATGGTTATGGTTGAAGCCCTTCAAAGGTTTGTTGACCTTGGTTTGGACTTTACATGGGAAAACTTTGTTACCGCTATGGAACACGCTCCCTTCTCACTTGGAGGAACCCCTACATTTAGCTATGCTAACGGCAGAAGAATGGGCGTTGAAAGCTTGGCTCTTTGGGAGTTCTGGGTAAATGCGCAAGGTGAAGCAGAAGTAGCTATTGTTTCTGAGTTCTCCGACTTAGAGGAAATTCTCGCACCTTGGCGCGCAAGAACAGGTCGTTAGTTTTTTAGAAAACTTTTAACAATTTGTAAATTTATAAATCCCGCAATTTTATTAAATTGCGGGATTTTTTTTATTGTAGTAAACTTGCTCAGGAGGTTTAATTATGGATATAAAGCATTTGGAATACTTTGCGGAAATTATTAATTCCGATTTTAACCTAACAATTGCATCAAAAAAATTGATGGTGTCGCAGCCGGCACTTAGTCAAATTATCAAGTCTTTTGAATACGTGGAAAATGTTCAGCTTTTTGAGCGGTACAAGGGGCGTTTGCGAAGTCTTACCCCAAGCGGAGACGCTTTTTACAAGAATGCATTGGTGCTGATTGAGCATTACCGCAATATGATGAACGAACTTAGGGAGTCCTCAACTAAAATAAAGGGGAAAATCCGCATTGGTATGCCGCCTCTTTTTTTGGGTTTTGATTTTTCTGAAATAATATCTTCAATAATTGCAAACAACCCCGAAATCGACCTTAAAATAATCGAGTACGGGGCTGTAAATTTAGGTAAGGAACTGATTTCAAAAAATTTAGACTTGGCGGTGCTTATCCAGCCTACGGGGATAGAAAGCGGGCTTACAAATGAGTTTCTTTTAAAAGAAAGCGAACTTACTGCTTTTGTAAGCACATCAAACCCCTTGGCAAGGCAGAACAAGCTTCATTGGAGCGACCTCAACAACCGTGATTTATCCATATTTGACAACACCTATGCAATACATCACAGGTTGATTGAACGCTTTAAAGCAGAGAATATAAAGCCTCAAAAAATGACGTTTTCGGACAACTGGAACTATTTGCTGATGTCTGTAAAAAAATCAGATTCAATAACCGTGTTTCCATCGCTGATAAAAAACGTCTTTGTGCTTAACGACATAGCGGAAATTCCTTTTTATGACCCAATACTGTGGAAGATTGCCATATGTCAAACCAAAAAGAAGCAGTACAGCCAAGTTGAAAAATTTGTGCTGAACACGATTATTGAATATTTCAGAAGCATCTGTGATTAACGGATATCAAAGACACTTCTGACAATAAGGCCCTTGGCGTCACCGCGAATAACCTTAACTACATATTCCCCTGCATTCATGTCAAAGTAATTGTCGGACAATACAAAATCGGAATCAATGCTAATGATTTCTACGGATTTGGCGTAGGCATCAGCTTTTACTATTACGTTATCGCCTTCAACACACACGGTGAGTTTTGGGTCGGCAAAGCGGAATTGTTTTGGTAAACAGAAGAGCACTGTTTCCCCTGATACGCGGTTGTTGCTGCTGTCGAATAACTCGTAGCTTAGATAGCTTTCAAACAGCAGTGCGCCCTCGAAAACAAGTTCATCCAGCCAAGTAGCTGTAAATGAGGGTACATCTATTGCTTCACTGCCTTCTTTGATAATGCTTGCATCGGGGCGGCGAAGTGCCCATTTTACCGTGCCTTTGAAGTGATTTAATGTTTCATTGGATACATTCAGTTTTGCGGATTTTTTAATAATAAAATGCTCGGCATTAATGTTTGTTTGCTGGGTGATTACCCCTTCTTCCTGTGCGGAAAGCAGAACCGGCGCGAAGAAGCGTTTTGCCGCATAGTGTAGGGCTTTCCATCTACCGTAGTAGTCTAAGGATGCCCAAGACGCCACGGGCCAGCAGTCGTTAAGCTGCCAGTAAATAGCACCCATGCAACGCCCGCGGTTGCGACGCCAATGCTCAACGCCGTATTTAATGGCTTCGGCTTGCAAAAGCTGGGATGCATAAATAAGCACATCAAAGGAATTTGGATACAGGAAGGTTTGTGACATGTAGTTGACGATTTTTCCGTTTGCAGAGCCGTTCCTTTGGTGTTTTTCCATGATATAGGAGAACATATTGCGGTCTTCGGGCAATGTGAAGGATTCAATGGTTTTGAGTTCGGGAAGGCTTTGGAAGCCAAACTCGGATGCAAAACGGAAGAAATAATTCCGGTAGTCTGAAAATGGTTTGTTGCCATGCCATACAGACCAATAGTGGACATCTCCGCGATTGGGGTCGTTAGGCTCGTCAAAACCGCCACCGGAAGATGGGGAAGCCGGCCAATAAAATGTGGCGGGGTCAAGTTTTTCGCATATTTCGGGGAACATATGCTCATACATATGGAAGTAAGCCGAGTATTGAGCCGGTGATGTTTTCCAAATGCCGACTTTAAGATGCCATTCCATTTCATTGTTGCCGCACCAAAGTCCAAGGCTTGCGTGGTGACGGATGCGTCGGATATTATCCTCAAGCTCTGCGCGGATATTTGCTTTAAATGACGCATCCAATTCATATACTGCGCAGCAGAACATGAAGTCCTGCCATACCAGCAGACCAAGTTCGTCACAAGCATCAAAGAAGTAATCGTCGGGGTAGAAACCGCCACCCCATACGCGGATGGAGTTCATATTGGCAAGCACGCAGTCTTGCAAAAGGGCGTAGGTGCGCTCGGGGTTCATGCGGGGCAGAATATTGTCTTCGGGAATGTAATCCGCACCCATGGCAAAGAGTTTTTGCCCGTTAATTAAATAGCAGAATTCTTCGCCGTATTCGTCCTTTTCGCGGGAAATGGTGAAAGTGCGCAAACCGATTCTTCTTTCCCATGTATCCAGCAGTTGACCGTCTTTTTTAAGCTCTGCCGTGACTGTGTACAGGGGTTGGCTTCCAAGACCGTTTGGCCACCAAATGTCAGGGTTTTCAATTGAAATTTTAGTGCCTGTAAATTTTGTGCCGTTGGGAGCTGTGACCGTGTATTCAACTTCGTATTCGGTTTCGTTTCCGACAAAGGCTTTGATTTCGGGTGCAAAAGTTAAATCAACACGGTTATTACTGTGGTTTTGTGTCACAAGCACGCTTGTAAGCCGCGCCTTGCGGACGGCTACTATGGAAATACTGCGCCAAATTCCAAGGTCGGGCAAGCGGGGACCCCAATCCCAGCCAAACATGCAGTGTGCTTTGCGCAAATGAGGAAAGCCCAGCATTGCGTCGGGAGTGCCGTCTGCGGCTACTTCTTTATGGCGTTTGCGGATGTAGTCCACGGGGGAATTAAATTTTATTGAAATTGTATTTTTGCCGGGCTTTAAGTCTAGGGGGAATTCCCATATGCGGTGCATATTGTCGGCAGAGCCGATTAGACTATTGTTTACGCTGATTTCCGCCAAAGTATCAAGCCCGTCACAATGCAATATCAACGCATCTGCGTTTAGCATATCTTCCGGCAAAATGAATTCGCGCTCGTATACCGCGCCCTTGTCTGTTATTGGACGGGTTTTGTCTTCGTTGTCGCGCCAAAAGGGGTCTTCCAGCTTGTTATTTACCATCAAATCATGGTAAAGGCTGCCTGGCACTGTTGCAGGGAAATTTTCCCCATCATAGTTTAATGTCCAGCCGCCGTTTAGTGAAAAATTATTCATATTCATACAACTCCTTCCAATTATTTATTGTAAGTTACAAAAAAAATCAAGTCTACGTATAATTATTTATTCAATATATAATAAATTATTATGGGCTGTATAAGATTTTAACCATAGACTTTGCACTGAATTTTGACTTATAATTTTAGTAAAATTTATAAGAAGAGAGGAATAATAAAATGTCTGACAAATTTAGCCGTTTAAGAGAGTACATGGACGAAACAATGGAAAAAACCGGTTTGCCCGGTATCGACTGCATTATTTATCAAGACCACAAGGAAATTTTCCGCCACGCCGCCGGATACATGGATATAGAAAACAAAATCCCCCCTGCACCCGGTGCGTTATACAATATTTATTCCGCCACAAAAGTAATAACCTGTGTTGCCGCAATGCAGCTTGTAGAACAAGGGCGGCTGTTGCTTATCGACCCTGTTCACAAATATTTGCCGGAATTCGAACACATGCAAGTAAAATACGGCACATGGGCACTCAAACCCGCCGCATCCCCAATTTTAGTGGTTGACCTGTTTAGAATGACAGCGGGCATTTCCTACGATGCAGACACTCCGCACTTGAAAAAACTAAAAGACGACACAAACGGCGTCTACACCACTCGCGAATTTGTACAGGCATTGGCAAAAGAACCCCTTATGTTTAACCCCGGTCAAGGCTATAACTACGGCTTCTGCCACGAAGTTATTGGCGCGATTATAGAAGTTGTTTCAGGCAAAAGTTTTGGCGAATATTTGAAGGAAAACATCTTCGACCCCCTTGGAATGAAGGATTCAGGCTTTATAGTTCCTGAAGAAAAAAAGAGCCGTATAGCCCCTCAATACTATTATAACGAGGCAACAAACACTGTTACAAAAATTGATATTAAATCCCTTGCCGCCAATAATTCCGACAAATACGAAAGCGGCGGCGGCGGACTTATCATGCCCGCAGAAGATTATATTTTATTCGGCGACGCCCTTGCTTGCGGCGGTGTAGGTGCAAACGGCGCGAGAATAATATCCAAAAACTCCATCAGCCTTATGGCAAAAAATCAGCTTAAAGGCAAACCTTTGGAAGACTTTATTAACAGCGGAAGCATAGAAGGCTATGGTTACGGGCTGGGCTTTGGGGTAGTGTATGACCAAGCGGCGGCGTTGTCATTGCGCCCGGAAGGCGTGTTTTCCTGGGGCGGCATAGGCGGCGTTCAAAATGTAATTGACCCCATAAACAGGCTGTCGTACTATGTATCCCGCCACCTTGTTCTTGGTCCAAAAGATGGCGTTGGTCCTTATATGTTGAATATTTTATATTCTTTGATGTAAGTATTGACCCCAAATTTCATAAAATTCTAAAAAGGACAGGAATTACTGCACAATCCAAAGGTGCTTGTCTTGGATGAAATAACATCCGGCGTTGACTTGGATACGGCTTGTAATATCCTGTCCGATATTTTTAAAGACAAAAATTTAACCTGTAAGGGGCAAGTCGAATAAAGAAATAGCCGCCGCACAAAAGTCGGCGAATGATAACAAATCATGATAGAGAAGGGTGACACATGATGGCGCGGACAATGAAAAAAATTAAAATGATATTGGCAGGTACGCTTGTTTTCGCCATGCTGTTCGGACTTGCCGCTTGCGGCCGGCCAAGTAATACCGGGGCTGATGCTGAACGTATCACCGTCAGGCTTGCCGCGCCGCAGCACCCGTTTGTCGAAAATTTCGACACCAATCTATACAAGCTGTGGCTTGAGGAACAAACCGGGCTTAACATAGAAATAACTTGGCTGTCTGCTGAGGACGCGGAGCGGATTGTGCGGCTTGGCCTTGCCACGGGAGAGGGGTTGCCGGATGCTTTTGTAGGATTCGGTCAATTCGATTTATTCAACAATTACAACTTACAACGATTTGGCGAAATGGGCGCGATTATCCCGCTTAACGATTTGATAGCACGGTACGGCGTACATTTACAATCGGCATGGGATGAGCTTGCCGGGCTTAATCTTGAATCCCTTATGACAATGCCGAATGGTAATATTTATTATATGCCCAGCTTCGGCTCGTCGCTGATTCGGCGTTACATACATAATCTGATGTGGGTCAATCAAGGCTGGCTTGATGCGCTCGGTTTAGACGTTCCAACGACTACGGAGGAGTTCCGCAATATGCTCTACGCCTTTAAGACAGGCGACCCCAACGGCAACGGCATTGCCGATGAAATTCCGCTTGCGGGTACGGAAGAGTTTTACTCAAAGCATGTGTATGATTTCCTGTTTAATGCTTTCATATATAACGACGCGAGGCATGACCGTCTGTTGCTGGAAAACGGCGTGGTTGGCTTTGCCCCCATCCGTGACGAATGGCGAGAGGCGTTAAAATTTATGCGCGGTTTGTATGTTGACGGTCTTATGTCAACCTTCAGCTTTACCCAAAGCAACCAGCAGCATATACAAATGGCAAATGACCCGCGTGATATACTTGGCGCGTTTGCTTCCCCCGGCATTACTTTCACGGCTATGCAAAACTCGCCGGAGGTCATGGCGCGGTATGTGGGCATAGGCCCGCTTATGGGGCCGGACGGGGCGCGTTATTCAACCGTTAATATCTCGCGCCCAAGACCGCAAGGGGTAATCACATCCGCAAGCCAGCATCCGGTCGAAGTATTTAAGCTGTTCGACCTTATGCTGAGCGAGTACGCAAGCCTGTTTGGGCGGTACGGCGAGCCGGGTGTCGATTGGGAATTTGCCGCCGAGGGCGACATAAGCGTTTTAGGCACGCCCGCCACCGTCCGCATTATCAATCAGCTTTGGAACGTGCCGAACAACAAGCATCTTCACCAAATAGTTCCCCATATTCTCAGACCGGGGTATTCCTGTGATTCGATATGGGACTTTGCAGAAACAGACGGCGAATATATGAACATCCAAGCGGTTTTGCTTCATCAGGGTCATGGGCCTGCCGAAACTGTCGGCCCGCTTGATTTGACGGGCGAGGAAGAAGAACGTGTATTGCATATACGGACGGATATTGCCGCATATGTCACCCAGAGCATCATCCAGTTTATTACGGGGCAGCGAGATATATATAGTAACAACGCATGGACGGCGTATGTGAGTGAATTTGAAAGATTGGGGCTTGCCGTGCTGCTTGAAACGGCACAAGCGGTTGTTGACCGAAGAAACTAAAGCCGATTAAACTGAAAACCGTCTGGCTGGAAGCGGCCCAAGCCCATTTTAAACCCCATTGGGAATGGGGAAGCGCGTCTAGCGAAGGTACGGGATTAGTCCCCCGGACGCGGCCTAGTGCCACCGCCCGGCTTGCGGAGTAAGACGGGCACAGGCACTGGCCAAGCCGGGGGAATCATCCCGGGCCGAGCGTTAGCGCGCTCCATTCCCAATGGGGTTTAAAATGGGCTTGGGCCGCTTCCAGCCAGACGGTTTTCAGTTTAATCGGCTATAAAGGGGAGTGTGTATGTACCGAATTTTTTTCGTTGACGATGAACCATTGGTTTTAGAATCGTTCATGTCAAGAGCGATTTTTTTAGAGTGCGGCTTTGTGAATATCGGGCATTGTACAAACTCTTTAGAAGCCGTCAAAGCAATAACGGAAGCGCAGCCTGAAATTGTTTTTTCCGACTTGAAAATGCCGGGGTTAAACGGCATTGAACTTATGGAAAAATTGAGAGAAAGCGGCTACATCGGCGAGTTTGTGATTGTCAGCGCATACAGCGAATTTCAGCAAGTACGGCAATTTTTCACTATGGACGGTTTTGATTACCTTACTAAACCTGTATCGGAACACGATTTGCAAGATTTGCTTGAAAAACTCGGACGCAAACTAGCGGCAAACCAAGAGCATGAAAAAAACGAAACCACTTCACCCGAGCTTAACATGATTACTTTGTATCTGCGTAAACATTTGGCGGATAAGCATACATTGGAATCAATCGGAAGCAAATTTAACATGAAGCCGAATTTTATATGCAACTTGTTTTCCCGCCATATGGAAACCACCTGTACGGCTTACCTTACGAATATTAGAATGGAAGCGGCTGCTCTGCTCCTTAAAACCTCAACAAAGCCTGTAAAGGAAATTGCAATAGCCTGTGGGTATCGGGATTATTTCTATTTTTGCCGTGTGTTCAGGAGTATATATTCATGCACCCCCACTGATTACAGGAGGTCGGCGCAATGAGAGACATTCCTCAAAAGCAGCTTATTCTGATAATGGTGCTTTTCACCGCTCTTATACTTGGCTTATGGTTTGGATATTCTGCGGTTACATACGCCTCGCTCCGCCAAAACGCTACGGAAAATGTGCAACTTACCGCAGAGCGTTTGATAAGCCAAGTCAGCGCAGAGTTTTCTCAAATGAACACTATTGCCGGGGTTATCGCCGGTTCATCTACCGTGCAGGATTTTCTTTTAACGGATACGACGGCAACATTTTTTGCCGGAGCGGAATCCGCTTCGGAGATTATTCGCAACGCCATCCACCCGCACTCTTTTGTGGACAGCGTTATCACCTTTGATAATGCGGGGAATTTTTTTCGCTTTACGGGCGGGCTGTCAAATGCGGCCTGTGAAGCACTACATGACATGGTGTATGGGGTGGGTTCATTGCAAACCATCATCGAATTGGACGGGGTATTGTTCTTTATGCACAGCGCACCCGTTTATTCCATTTTGGGGCAAAGACCGTTCCGCGTTGGAGCGATTGTACTGCTTACCCATTTGGATAGGACACGGGTTGCTCTGGTCGGCAGCAGTACGGTTCCAAACATAGACACAGCGGTCATACAGGACGACACCATTTTGCTTTCAAGCAATATGGGTCTTGAAGGCAGCCCGGATGCCGAGCTATACGAAATATACGGGCTGGTTTCACGTATGCATATTGCAGGGACAAACCTGTCTGTGGCTGCTGCCGTGAAAAGCGGGGCTATCTTCCCCGGCAGGCCGCTGTTTCTTGCGGCTTCTTTTGTCTTGCTTGCCATCATGCTCTTGTCCGTAAGATTCCTTTATACAACCCTAACCAGACGGCAAAAGCTGTTTAATGCGGAGTTAGTGCAAAAAGATATGCGTATCAGCCTTTTGACCACTCAAATTGACGCACATTTTTTGGTAAACACAATCACGAGCATACGCACCCTGTCCATGCAGAGCGGCAATGAAAGTGCCGGACGTATGGCTGATGGATTGGCGCAGCTTATTCAACATAGGCACAACGGCGATGAACTGTGCAACATATTCTTTGAGTTTGAGATGCTTGAACGGTACGTAGACATTATGAATATCCGGCATGGCAATAAATTCATCGCCGAATATGATGTGGACGACAGCTTGGCAGCCTACCTCATGCCGGGGCTTATTTTGCAACCCATTGTTGAGAACGCACTTACCCATGGCCTGCAAAACAAAGACGGTGAAGGGGTGCTGCAAATACGCGGGTATATGCGAGATGCGGTACTCATTGAGATTTCCGACAATGGCGCGGGCATTGAGCCTCTTAAACTGGATGAAATACGCGGTGCTTTAGACGCGACGAATTTTGGCAACTTCCCGGAACCGGGGCTTTCCGGCGTGGCACTGTGCAACGTCCATCGAAGAATCCGGCTGCGTTTTGGGCATGGTTACGGTCTTGCCGTAGACAGTACACCCGGAGGGTGGACAACCGTTACAGTCAAACTTCCGGCAACCCCTGACATAAACGCATAGAAGACTATGTAAAATGGGCATTTTTGCGGAACCCTTGATAATACTACAAATTAGATGATTAAATACCTCAACGCACTGGGCTACAGGTTAGACATTGTAAGAGCCGCACAATGACCCCCCTTCCGAGAGAACGCCGGACATCCGGCGTTTTTTCTATGAATATAGCATTTTTTGAAACAGTGCGGAAAATTAGCGTACATGCATTGTGGCGAACGAACGAGCGTGTTGCGTAGCAACAGCGGTGAGTGAGCCGTTTACAATGCATAGCTAATTTTCCGTACCGTTGGCAAAACTGCTATATT